>CBINDH010000280.1:0-3991 GCA_966249365.1 uncultured Xylanimonas sp.
TCGACGGGGCTCAACCAGCAGGGTCGGTTTCGACGGGGCTCAACCAGCAGGGTCCGTCTCGACGGGGCTCGACCGGCGTCAGGCCGGTGCGTGGCGCTCCAGGAACTCGTAGACCGCCGTCTGGTCCACCCCCGGCATCGCGCCCTGCGGCATCGCCGCGAGCATCGACGCGTGCGGCCGCGCCGACGGGAACGCCTGCCCCGCCCACCGCTGCGCGAGCGGTGCCGGCGGTCGACGGCAGCACGACTCGTCGGGGCACCGTGACGTGGCCCGCGCCGTCGTCTCCCGGCCGAGGAACCACTTGACCTGCGCGTACGGCACGCCCACGGACACGGAGAAGAGCCCGTCCGGGGTGTCGCTGACGCGCGAGGTGCACCAGTACGTGCCCGTCGCGGTGTCGGTGTACTGGTAGTACGGCGACAGCCGGTCGGGGATGTCGAACACGACACGGGCCGTCCAGTGCTTGCACACGTACTGCCCCTCGACCGTCCCGAGGGCGTCGGTCGGGAACCGCACGCCGTCGTTCTCGTACGCCTTGTGGATCACGCCGGACTCGTGGACCTTCATGAAGTGCACCCCGATGCCGAGGTGCTTGGTCGCGAGGTTCGTGAAGCGGTGCGCGGCGGTCTCGTAGGAGACGGCGAACGCGTCGCGCAGGTCCTCGATCGAGATGGCGCGCTGCTCCTTGGCGTCGCGGAGGAAGCGCACCGCGTCCTGCTCGGGCAGGAGGAGCGCCGCGCACAGGTAGTTGGCCTCGACGCGCTGGCGCAGCAGCTCGGCGTAGTCGCGCGGCTCGGTGTGGCCGAGCACGTGCGAGGCGAGCGCCTGGAGCAGCGCGGAGCGGGCGTCGGAGCGCCCGCGGATGCCGTTGCTGGGCAGGTAGACGCGGTGGTGGCGTCGGTCGATCACCGAGCGGGTCGAGTGCGGCAGGTCGGGCACGTAGTGGATCTCGAAGCCGAGGTGCGCGGCGAGGTCGGACGCCTGCCGTTGCGGCAGCGGCCCGCCGCGGTGCCCGACGCCGTCGAGCAGCCGGCGGGCGGTCTCCTCGAGGTCGGGGAACCAGTTGTCGTGGGCGCGCATGTCGTGGCGCAGCTCGGTGTTGGCGCGGCGGGCCTCCTCGGGCGTGAGCGCCCGTTCGGTGTGCAGGCGTTCGAGCTCGGCGCGCAGCGCGAGGATCGCCTCGAGCGCGTCGGTGGGGAGACCGCGTCCCACGCGGACCGGCCGGATGCCCAGCGCGTCGAAGAGCGGGCCGCGCTGGGTGCGTTCGAGCTCGAGCTCGAGGGCGTCGCGGCGCGACGGCGGACGGGGGTCGAGCAGGTCGTCGACGCCGGCGTCGAGGGCCCGCGCGACGGCCTGCAGGCGGGCGATGGTGGGCTCGCGCTTGCCGTTCTCCAGCAGCGAGACCTGCGACGGAGCCTTGCCGATGGCCGCGGCGAGCTCTTCGAGCGTCATGCCGCGCTGCGTGCGCAGGTGCCGGATGCGCCGCCCGATGGTGAGCGCGTCCGGCTCCTCGGCGAGCGACACCACGGGCCCCGCGGGCCGCCGGTCAGAATCTCTCGACGTCGAGATAACCATGACTCAGGGTGACAGGTGTCACGCCTTCGCTCAAGGAGAAGATTCCCCAAACTTCTCTCGCAGAACGCTGGCCCGAGGGGTTGCGGAGGGAGGAACGTCGTTGCCACGCACCCGATGCGACCCGGTCTCAGGGCCGGAGAACGTCGGGGGCCGCCACGACGAGGACGACCCGAGGAGACATCATGACCGCGCTGACCACCCGCGCAGAGTCGATCGCCGACGAGACCGGCACGGACCGCACCGCCCCGGTCGTCCGCGCGGGCGACACCGTCCAGACGGCCGCCGAGCTCGCCGCCGAGTGGGCCACCGACCCGCGCTGGGCCGGCGTCGAGCGCACCTACACCGCCGAGGACGTCATCTCGCTGCGTGGCTCCGTGATCGAGGAGCACACCCTCGCCCGCCGCGGTGCCGCGCTGCTCTGGGAGCGCCTGCACACCGACGACTTCGTGGGCGCGCTGGGCGCCCTGACCGGCAACCAGGCCGTGCAGCAGGTCAAGGCCGGGCTGCGGGCCATCTACCTCAGTGGCTGGCAGGTCGCCGGCGACGCCAACGCCGCCGGGCAGACGTACCCCGACCAGTCCCTCTACCCGGCCAACTCGGTGCCGCAGGTGGTGCGCCGCATCAACAACGCTCTGCTGCGCGCCGACCAGGTCGAGCGCCTCGAGGGCGTGCGCACCGTCGAGGACTGGCTGGCCCCGATCGTCGCCGACGCCGAGGCCGGCTTCGGCGGCCCGCTCAACGCCTACGAGCTCATGCGGTCGATGATCACGGCCGGCGCCGCGGGCGTGCACTGGGAGGACCAGCTCGCCTCCGAGAAGAAGTGCGGCCACCTGGGCGGCAAGGTGCTCATCCCCACCCAGCAGCACATCCGGACGCTCAACGCCGCGCGGCTCGCGGCCGACGTCGAGGGCGTGCCGACCGTGGTCATCGCCCGGACCGACGCCGAGGCGGCCACGCTGCTGACCTCCGACGTCGACGAGCGCGACCGTCCCTTCCTCACGGGCGGCCGGACCGCCGAGGGCTTCTACGAGGTGCGCCCCGGCCTGGAGGCGTCGATCGCCCGGGCCCGCGCCTACGCCCCCTACGCCGACCTGCTCTGGATGGAGACCGGCACGCCGTCGCTCGAGCTCGCCCGCGCCTTCGCCGAGGGCGTCAAGTCCGAGTTCCCGGACCAGCTCCTCGCGTACAACTGCTCGCCGTCGTTCAACTGGCGCCGGCACCTCTCGGACGCCGAGATCGCGCGCTTCCAGCGCGAGCTGGGCGCCATGGGGTACGCGTTCCAGTTCATCACGCTGGCCGGCTTCCACGCCCTCAACCACGGCATGTTCGACCTCGCGCACGGGTACGCCCGCGAGCACATGACCGCGTACGTCCGGCTCCAGGAGGCCGAGTTCGCCTCCGAGGACCGCGGCTACACCGCCACCAAGCACCAGCGCGAGGTCGGCACCGGCTACTTCGACCGGGTCGCCACCGCGCTCAACCCCAAGGCCTCCACCCTGGCCCTCACCGGCTCCACCGAGTCGGCCCAGTTCTGATCTCCCCTCGAACGCCAGGAGACCGCCATGTCCATGCTCATCGACAACCCTGCGCTGACCCGCACCCGCATCACGCCGACGCGGCGGGCGACCGACCGTGACGCCGAGGTGCTCACCGAGGAGGCGCTCGACTTCCTCGCCCTGCTGCACGAGCAGTTCTCCGACGACGTCGCCGAGCTCCTCTCGGCCCGCGCCCGGTACGCGCGCGCGGTCGCCGGCGGGCAGGACCCGGACTTCGACCCGGTCACCCGCCCGGTCCGCGACGACGCCACGTGGCGCGTCGCCGGCTGCACGGGCGCGCCCGGGCTCGAGGACCGCCGGGTCGAGATCACCGGCCCCACCGACCCCAAGATGACGATCAACGCCCTCAACTCGGGTGCCCGCGTGTGGCTCGCCGACGCCGAGGACGCCTCCGCGCCCACGTGGGAGAACGTCGTCGGCGGTCAGCTCGCGCTGCGCGACGCCATCCGCGGGACGCTCGAGTTCACTTCGCCCGAGGGCAAGGAGTACCGCCTGCGGTCGACGACGCTGACGGACCTGCCCACGATCGTGTTCCGGCCGCGCGGCTGGCACCTCCCCGAGACGCACCTGCGCGTCCAGCACCCGGACGGCGAGGTCACGGCGGCGTCGGGCGCCCTGGTCGACTTCGGGCTGTACTTCTTCCACAACGCCACCGAGCTGATCGCCCGGGGCCGCGGGCCGTACTTCTACCTGCCCAAGCTCGAGGGCTACCGCGAGGCGCGGCTGTGGAACCGCGTGTTCGAGGCCGCCCAGGAGGCGCTCGGCATCCCGCGCGGCACCATCCGCGCGACGGTGCTCATCGAGACCCTGCCCGCCGCGTTCGCGATGGAGGAGATCCTCTACGAGCTGCGCGAGCACGC
>CBINDH010000281.1:0-3985 GCA_966249365.1 uncultured Xylanimonas sp.
GTGCCTCGTCCTCGGTGTGGACGTGGTCCTTCTCGAGGGTGTCGATGACGGCGGGGAACTGCTCGAACTCCTCGCGGATCTCCGACTCCGTCATGCCGAGCGCCTTGAGCAGCACGGTGACGGACTGCTTGCGCTTGCGGTCGACGCGCACGCCGACGGCGTCGCGCTTGTCGATCTCGAACTCGAGCCAGGCGCCGCGCGACGGGATGATCTTGGCGGAGAAGATGTCCTTGTCGGACGTCTTGTCCGGGGTGCGCTCGAAGTAGACGCCCGGCGAGCGGACGAGCTGCGAGACGACGACGCGCTCGGTGCCGTTGATGATGAACGTGCCGCGCGGGGTCATGAGCGGGAAGTCGCCCATGAAGACCGTCTGCGACTTGATCTCACCGGTCGTGTAGTTGACGAACTCGGCCGTGACGAAGAGCGGCGCGGCGTAGGTGAAGTCCTTCTCCTTGCACTCCTCGGCCGAGTACTTCGGCGGCTCGAAGCGGTGGTTGGAGAAGGAGAGCGACATCGACTGACCGAAGTCCTCGATGGGCGAGATCTCCTCGAAGATCTCCTCGAGGCCCGAGGTCGCCGGCACTGCCGACGAGGCGGCGGCCACGCGGGCCTGCCAGGCCTCGTTACCGAGCAGCCAGTCAAAGCTCTCGGTCTGCAGGCCGAGAAGGTCAGGGACCTCGAGGGGCTCGTAGATCTTCGCGAAGGAGAGTCGACGAGAGGCGGTGCGGTTTGCGATCGCGTCGGCGGAGGGAGCAGAAGGGGTGCGCGAGGCAGCCAAGAGGGGTCCTTCCCTGCAGTTCGATGGCACGCTGTACGCTTCGTGCACCGGACGGACCACAACACCGGCCGTCAGAGGTCATAGGAGTCTCCGCGAAGAGGATTCGGGAGAGGTCTAGGCCGCTGGACTGGTCGGGGATGGCATCGAGGGCACACGCGAGCGCAAAGCGCTAGCATAGCCGACCCATCCAAGCATGTCCACTGCGCGAGGGCGCGCCGAAGGACGCCAGGCTGGGCCGGTTCAAAATCCGTAGGGGTCCGGGGGACCCCTGGAACCGGGAGTTGCGAGGCGTTGTCTCGGTGGCCGCCATATGCCGCCCAAGAACAGCGGTGCCGAAGAGTCTACTCCCCGGCGAAAGGGACGAGGCCCCGTTCCCACCGCGGTGGGAACGGGGCCTCGTCAGTGAAGCGCGAGTGACGAGCGGCTCACGCCGCTCAGATCACTTGAGCTCGACCGTGGCGCCGGCGCCCTCGAGCTGCGCCTTGGCCTTCTCGGCCGTCTCCTTGTTGACGCCCTCGAGAACGGGCTTGGGGGCGCCGTCCACGAGGTCCTTGGCCTCCTTGAGGCCGAGCGACGTGAGCGCGCGCACCTCCTTGATGACCTGGATCTTCTTGTCACCGGCGGCGGCGAGGATGACGTCGAACTCGTCCTTCTCCTCCTCCGCCTCGGCGGCAGCAGCAGCCGGGCCGGCGGCGACGGCCACGGCGGCCGGGGCGGCGGCGGTGACGTCGAAGGTCTCCTCGAAGATCTTCACGAAGTCCGAGAGCTCGATCAGGGTCATGCCCTTGAACTGCTCGATGAGCTCCTCGTTGGTGAGCTTCGCCATGATGGCGTTCCTTCCATTCAAAGCTTCTTGGCTAGACGCCGGTCAGAAGCGTGTCGGGGTGGGGGTGCTGCAGGATCCGGAGCGGATCAGGCAGCGGCTTCCTGCTTCTGACGCAGGGCGTCGATGACGCGAGCGACCTGGGCGGGCTTGGCGGTGAAGGCGTAGGCAGCCTGGCTGATCTTGGCCTTCATCGCGCCGGCCGCCTTGGCCAGCAGCACCTCGCGGGACTCGAGGTCCGCGAGCTTGGTGATCTCCGCAGCGGTCAGGGCGCGCCCGTCGAGGACACCGCCCTTGATGACCAGCGCGGGGTTCGCCTTGGCGAAGTCACGCAGCGCCTTCGCGGACTCGACCGGGTCACCGGTCACGAACGCGATGGCGGACGGGCCCTTGAGGTCGGCGTCGAGACCCTCGACACCCGCCTCCTTGGCCGCGATCTGGGTGAGCGTGTTCTTCACCACGGCGTAGGTTGCGTTGCCGCCGAGCGACCGTCGCAGCTCCTTGAGCTGCTTGACGGTGAGCCCGCGGTACTCGGTCAGCACGGCCGCGTTGGACTCGCGGAGCTTCTCCGCGACCTCTGCGACAGCGGCTGCCTTGTCCGGCCTCGCCATGGCAATCCTTCCGATGGTGGTCCCACCGGATCCCTGATGGCGAACTCCCCTGGGAACGGAAGGAGCCCCGGCGCAGGCGCGCACCGGGGCTCGTACAAGCTGGTGTCACCTGCGCAGGCCCCCGCTCTTCAGCGGGACTTCGGTCTCCGACCACCCTCGGGAGGGCAGCCGACGACGACCGGCGGTCTTGGGTTACCCGAGCACTGTACAGGACCCGGCGCTCCAGCCGGAAACCGGAGCCCGGCGACGTCGGTCACACCGGGGCGGCTTCGTCCCTGACGAGGAGCGGGGCGAAGCACACGAGCGGCACCGGCTCGGGCTCGTCGGCCGTCGCGGCCGCGAGCGCCGCGCCCGGCGGCAGGCCGTCCCGCAGCCCCTCGTGCAGGCGGGGCATGACGCGCACCGCGACGTCGTCCCGCAGCGGGCCGACGGCGGCGACCACCGCCCGGGCACCGTGCCGCAGCAGGACGCCCGCGAATCCGAGCTCCTCTCCCCCGACGCCCGACGTCGACTCGCCCAGCTCGCACGCCGACAGGACGACGACCGAGCCCGTGAGGTCGACGCCGTCGAGCTCGTGCGCGAAGAGCGGCCCGTCCGTCAGGCGCAACGTGGAGAACATCGCGTTGTCCGCGGAGTGCGACCCGTGCGCGGCGATGTGCACGACGTCGGCGTCGCGCAGCGCACCCAGCGTCGCGGCGGTGGTCGCGGCGTCCCCGGCGACGAGGCGCGCGCCCGGCCACACGTCGGCGACGGCGCGCGCCTCCGCGGGGCCGCCGTCGGTGTCGGGACCGGCGATCACGATGACGCGCTCCGAGCGTGCGGCCCCCGGCTGAACCAGTCCGGGGCGCACGTCGGCGCGGTCCTGCACCCACGTGCGCCGGCCGACGCGCGACGGGAGCGACGTCCACGGGATCGTCAGGTGGTGGCCGCGCGCGACGACGTACAGACCGCCGTCGACGGCGAGCGGCGCGAGCAACAGCTCGTCGAGCCGTGCGAGGGTGCGCGCGAGCGACCCGCCGGCCGCCTCGCGCAGCATCGCCGGGATCAGCGGGTTGGCGACCACCGCGAGGTCGGCGCGCGCGCGGCGCGCGAGCTCCACGACGTCGTCTCGCGCGCCGAGGGTGTGGACCGACTGGCCGCGCGCGTCGACGCGCACCGCCATCGAGCGGCCCGCGATCGTCACGAACGAGACGACCACGGTGCCGGCGTCGGCGCCGTCGAGGCCGCGCAGCGCGCCACGGACCGCACGCGCCGTCATGGGCTCGACCGGGCGCCTCTCCCCCTCGATCTGCCACGACCGCTCCCGCGCCCGGTCCTGGAAGCGGCGCGCCTGCAGCAGGTGCTGACGCTTGCGGCGCAGGCCCTCCGGTTCCACCGTCGGGCCCAGCGCGAGCGCCGCCTGGTGCTCCGCACGGGCCTGCTCGAGCAGGGTCGCCAGCACGTCGTCGTCGGGCGGCACCAGACGGGCGGCGCCGGCCGCGGCGGCTCGGCCGCGCTCCAGCGCGTCGAACAGGGCCGCGGCGTCGCCCGTGGCGAGCGCCGCGTGCGTGTCCACGAGGTTGAGCTTCATCGCGTGCACCCCGCTCGCAGCCACCGCCTCGACCGACCCGAGGCCGCGGTGGGCGGCGAGCTCCGCCTGGCCGCGGTTGACCGCCTGGACCCCCGCGGAGCGATGGCCAGCCGCGAACGCGAGCCGGGCCACCACCGCCAGCCGCGTCAGGCGCAGGGCGAGCGGGGCGTTGCTCAGGTCGGCGGGCACGCGGCCCAGGTGCT
>CBINDH010000282.1:0-3980 GCA_966249365.1 uncultured Xylanimonas sp.
CGCACGGCCGTCGCGGCGGTCGCGCGCACGCCGGGGCGCGCCGCGGGCAGCGACGTGACGGCCAGGTCTGGCCGGTCCTCGGGGATGCGCTGCGCGTCCGGGCGCAGGCCGAGGCGACGCAGCGGGTCGGGTCGCAGGCGTCCGATCCAGCGCGTGAGCGGCCAGCCGGTCGCCTTGCGGGCGTCCTTGAGCGCCGACTTGCGCACCGCCTCGGTGACCACGGGCACGCCGGCGGCGTCCTCGAGGGCGGTGCGCAGCGTGGTGCGCGCCTTCTCCCCCGCCCGCTCGGACGGTGCCCGCCCGCACGCCGCGACCAGGCGCTCAGCGACGGCACGCTCGTCGAGCGCGAGCCGCGTCGTGGCCGCCTCACGCCGCTGGGCGGCCTCGGCGAGCAGCCCGCGCAGCGCGTCGATGCCCTCGCCCGTCTTGGCGGACGCCGTGATGACGCGGGCGCCCGTGAGCCCGTCGGCGACGACGAGCCGCTCCAGGTCGGCGCGCATCGCCTCGGCGTCCGACGGCGTCAGCCGGTCGACCTGGTTGAGCACCACGACGACGACCTCCGACCGCCCCGCGAGCGGCCGCAGGTACCGCTCGTGCAGGGCTGCGTCGGCGTACTTCTGCGGGTCCACGACCCACACGAGCAGGTCCGCGCGCTCCACGAGCCGCTCGGCCCGCACCCGGTGCTCGACGACGACCGAGTCGTGGTCGGGCAGGTCGAGCAGCACGAGCCCGGTCGTGATGCCGACCGGGGTGCGGTGCCGGCGGAAGAGACCGCCGATGCCCTTGGACGGGGTCTCGACCGGCTCGTCCGGCACGGGACCCGTGGGCAGCTCGTGCCGCGTGGGCACGTCGAGCCAGTCCAGCAGCGGGTCCGCCCCAGGTCCCCAGATCGCGGCGAGCGCGTGCGACGTCGTCGGGCGGCGGACCCCGGGCTTCGCGAGGTCGGCGCCGGCGACGGCGTTGAACACGCTCGACTTGCCCGACCCGGTCGCGCCCGCGAGCGCCACCACGGTGTGCTCGGCGGACAGCCCGCCGCGTTCCTTGGCGCGCGCAATGACTCGGTGTGCGTCGCCGAGCAGCGTGCCGTCGACGCGACCGGTGGCTTCGCGCACGGCGGTCTCGAGCGCCGCGGTGCGTCCCGCGAGGTCGATGCGGCTCATGAGGCGGTCCTGACGGGGTGCGGGCGCGGCGCGGCGCTCATGCGTCTCCCTTTCGCCCGAACATGCGGCTCCACCAGCCTGGCCGCTCGGTCTTCTCCTCCTCGGGGGCGGCCTCCTCGCCCGCGCGTACCGACGGCACGGGGAACGAGTCGGGCCGCTCCGGCGGGCGGACGGTCCCGGCGCCGCGCAGCAACCGTCCGGTCCACGGGCGGGTGCCGCCGACGTCGTCGGTGGTGCGGGTGGCGCGCTCGTTGCGGGCGGCGCTCTCGACGCGTCGGGCCGCGTCGCGCAGACCGCCGCCGCCCGCGTCGGCGGTGCCGAGCGCGTCGAGCTGTGCGGTGTACCGGGCGGCCTGGCCGCTCAGGACGACCTGGACGCGTGCCGCGAGCCGCTGCTTGGCCTGCGTGGCGAGGCGCCGGACGGCGTCGTCGCCGAAGACGGCCTCGAGCAGCTTCTGCCCGACGACGGCGGTGCCGCCCGCGATGCCGATCTCGGCGCCGGTGAGCCCGGCGGTCGACGCGAAGACGATGACCATGAGGCTCACGCCGAGCGCGTTGACGCCGAACGACAGGGCGCGCGCGGCGCCCCGCTTCGAGGCGCCCTGCTCGCGCACCAGAGCGAGCACGTCGCCCTGCCAGCCGCGCACCTGCTCGCCGATCTCGGCGCGCAGGCTGCCGCTGGTGCGCGACAGGTCCAGCCCCTCGAGCAGGGCTGCGCCCGCGGCGTCGCCGCGCCACGCCTCGAAGGTGCGCTCGGCGGCGTCCTCGGCGGCGTCGAGGATGACGGACTCGAGCCCGCTCGCGATGGCCTGCTCGACTTGCGGCGCCTGGGCCGGCCTGCCGCGGAAGAACCCGCCGATGGCGTCGCGGATGCGGCCCACGCCCTTCTGCACGGACCGGAAGAACTCGCTCGTGCCGACGAAGTCCTGCCAGCGGGCCAGCACCTCGCCACGCAGGAGCGCCCCGTCGGACGTCGCCGACTCGACGGCGCGGACGGCGTCGGCGTGATGGCGCTCGACGGCGTCGCGCAGCCGCTTGTCGGCGACCTCCTGCTGGTCGGCGGCGTCGGCGAGGTGCACCGCGCGGCGCACCAGGTCGTCGATGACGCCGTCGCGGGTCGCGGTGATGACGCGGCGGCGGGCCTCAGGGTCGCCGCCCAGGCCGGAGAGCCAGGTGGACACCTCGGCGACGGCGGACTCGGGCAGCAGGCCCTCGTCGAGCGCGCCAGGCCCGCCGGGCGGGGCCTCGGGGATGACGAAGATGGGCGAGTCGCCGAGGCCGTGCTCGGCGGGCATGCGCCGCAGGTCCTCCGCGATGGCGCGCGACGGCGAGTCCTGCGCGCCGCGCGTGTCCCCGTCGGCGGGCACCGGGTCGGGGTCGACGCGGTCGAGCACGAGGGCGACCTGCGCGCGACGGGCTGCCGCCGTCTGGAGCAGCTCCCACGGCACGGCGTCGGCGTAGCGCGCCGCCGTGGTGACGAACAGCCACAGGTCGGCGGCGCCCAGCAGCTCGCCGGCGAGCTCGCGGTTGGCGGTCTCGACCGAGTCGACGTCGGGGGCGTCGAGCAGCGCGAGCCCGCGCGGGATCGCCTCGGAGGCGACGAGCCGGATCGTGCGGGTGGGCGCGGGCCGGTCGGCACCACCGGCGGCGCTCGACGTCGTGACGTCCACGCTCGTCTGGACGCGCGCGAGGCCCGGCAGCACGCGGTCGGTGGTGAACCAGCGCGCGTCGAGCGGGTGGTGCACCAGCACGGGCGCCCGCGTCGTCGGGCGCAGCACGCCCGGCGCGGTGACGTGCTCGCCGAGGATCGAGTTCACGAGCGTCGACTTGCCCGCACCGGTGGACCCGCCGACGACGACGAGCAGCGGGGCGCGCTCCGCGCGCAGCCGCGGCAGCAGGTAGTCGTCGAGCTGGTCGACGGCGCGCGCCAGGTCGGTGCGGGCGGCCCCCGCGCCGGGCGTCTCGAGCGGCAGGCGCAGCGCGGCGAGCCGGGACCGCAGCGCGTCGAGCGCGTCGACGAGCGCGGCGGACTCACGGCTGGGCGTGAGCGCGTCCGTCGCGCTCGGCGAGGAGGCGCTGTCGTCCGATGCGGCGTCTGCGGTCGGCGGGACGTCGTCGGGCGCGCTCACGCGTGGACCTGCCTCGCCCCGAGGGCTGCCTTGCATGCTCTGGTTCGGTCGTTCCGCTCGATCACCACCCCATCCTTACCCGGGGCACGCGCCCACGCAGGTCAGGGCGCCCGGCGTTCTTGCGCGCCGGGCGTCGAAAAGCCGGACCGCCACCCGTCACCGACGTGACCGCACGACGAGAGGCCACGATCATCATGGGCAACCGCACATCCGCCGGTGGGATCCGGCCGCCGCGACAGACCCCCGCCATCACGACGGCGGCGCCCGTCGGGCCCGCCGAGCGCCGGCGCCGCAGCGCCGCGCTCGTGGCGCTCGCCCTGGCCACCTTCTGCTTCCTCACGATCGAGCTGCTTCCCGGCGGCCTCATGACGGTGATCGCGCCGTCGTTGGGCACGTCCCTGGGGCGGATCGGCCTGCTGGTGAGCGGGTATGCGGCGGTCGTCGTGGTCGCCTCCGTGCCCCTCGCCCGCGCCGTGCGGCGGATCCCGCGCCGGACGGTGCTCGTCGGGACGCTCGCGCTGGTGGTCGGCGCGAACCTGGCCTCGGCGCTCGCCACGGGCCTCGGCCCCCTCTTCGCGGCGCGGGTCGTCGCGGCCGGTGCCCACGCGGTGTTCTGGGCGGTGGTGTTCCCCGCGGCGGCGGCCCTGTTCCAGCCGTCGGAGCGTGGGCGCGTCGTCGCGCGCGTGGCCCTC
>CBINDH010000283.1:0-3955 GCA_966249365.1 uncultured Xylanimonas sp.
CGCTCGTCGCCGACCCGCGGATCTCACAGCTGCTGGCCGATGCGACGCACCCCACGATCACGTCGGTCGTCTCCCCCGCGGAAGCGCTGCAGCGGCTGCTCGCCGAGACGGCCGTCGTGTCGGCGCAGAACCCGGACGACCCTCCGCACCTGCTGGCCGTCCTGCCGCGCGGCTGGGCCCCCCACCCTGACGCCCTGCGCACCGTGCTCTCCGCGCTGAGCGCGACCGACTGGGTCGAGATCGCGCCGCTCGCGGACCTGCTCACCGCGCCCGTCCCGACGGACGGTCGCCATGCGCTGGAGCCGTCCGCACCGCAGGATGCCGAGATGTCCCCCGACGACGTCCACCGTCTCGACGCGGCACGCTCCTCGCTGGCCGACCTCGCGACCGTCACCGCGGACCCGGCGGCGATCCTCGCACCGCTCGCCGCGACGCTCGCCGCGCCGCTGTCGAACGCCTGGCGCGCCGACCCCGAGGGTCGCGCCGACGCCGTGACGACGGCCGTCCTCGCGGTGAACGAGTTCCGCGGGTCGTCGCTCACGGTCTCGGCGACCGACGTCACGCTGATCTCCGACGCCGCCGACCTTCCGATCCTCGTGACGAACGCGCTGCCCAGCGACGCGACGGTCACGGTCGTGCTCAGCCCCGACACCCCGCGCCTGGTCATCGACTCCCACCCGACAGTGGTGGTCCCGGCGAACGGCCAGAGCCGCGTGCCGGTACCCGTCCGTGCGCTCGGTTCAGGCGACGTCCAGGTCACCGTGGAGGTCCTGACGCCGGCGGGCGCGTACGCGGCGGCACCCATCACCATGCAGCTCCGCGTCCAGGCCGGGTGGGAGACGGCGGGTACCTGGGTCACCGCCGTCGGCGTCGCGCTGCTGTTCGTGCTCGGCATCTGGCGCACCGTGCGGCGAGGACGGTCGGCACGCCGCACCGTCGACGAGGCCGTGACCGACCCCGTGATCCACGGCGATGCGGAGCGTGCGTGATGACAGATTCCGCTGCGACGTCGAACGCCAACCTGCGGCGCGGCTCGATCCTGATGTCGCTGGGGACGTTCGCGTCGCGCGCGTCCGGTCAGGTGCGCGCGATCCTCCTCGTCGCCGCCGTCGGCAGCACCGGCACGGTGGCGAACGCGTTCGACATCGGCAACCGGCTCCCGAACATCCTGTTCGCGCTCATCGCGGCGGGCGTCCTTCAGGCCGTGCTGATCCCGCAGATCCTGCGCGCGATGAAGGCGCACAACGCGCGCGAGCGCCTCGACAAGCTCCTCACGCTCTCCGGGCTCGGGATCCTGCTCATCACCCTCGTGCTCGCGGCGCTCACGCCCTGGCTCGTGCGGCTCATGACGATCAAGGGCAACTGGTCGGACGAGAGCGTGCACCTCGCGGTCGTGTTCGCGTACTGGTGCGTCGCGCAGGTCTTCTTCTACGGGTTGTTCACGCTGCTGGGCCAGGTCCTCAACGCGCGCGGGCGGTTCGCCGCGTACGGGTGGGCGCCGGTCGCGAACAACGTCGTCTCCATCATCGGCTTCGGCCTCTTCGTCATCGTGTACGGCCGTGCCGGCGAGAACGGCATCGTCGACATCTCGGGCTGGACGACGCAGCAGACGGCGCTGCTGGCCGGGACCGCGACGCTCGGCATCGCCGCGCAGGCGCTCCTGCTGATCGTGCCCCTGTACCGGTCCGGGTTCCGGTGGCGCTTCCGCCTCGGGCTGCGCGGGATCGGGCTGCGCTCGGCCGGGAAGGTCGTCGGCTGGACGCTCGGCGCCGTCGCGCTCGAGCAGGTCGGCACGTTCTTCATCACGAACTACACCAGCGCGGCGGACGGGCTGACCGCCGACTGCGTCGCCGCGGCGCAGGGTCTGGCGGGGGCCGCACGCGACGCCGCCCTCGCCGCCTGCCCCGTCGTCGCCGGCAACGCCGCCTACTCCAACGCGCTCACGATCTACCTGCTGCCGCACTCGCTCGTCGTCGTCTCGATCGTCACCGCGTTGTTCCCTCGCATGAGCGCCGCGGCGGCCGCGGGTGACCTCGACGGGGTGCGACGCGACATGTCCACCGGCCTGCGCACCGCCGGCGTCTTCTCGGTGCTCTCGGCCGCGGCCATGTTCGTGCTCGCGCGCCCGCTGACCAAGGCGCTGTTCCCGACGATGAGCCCGCCGCAGGTCGACGTCGGCGCACCGGTGCTCCGGGCGATGTCGCTGGGGCTCATCGCGCTGGGGATGACCGTCATGGTCAAGCGCATGTACTTCGCGTTCGAGGACGGCCGCGGGATCTTCGTCATCCAGGTCTTCGCGACCACGGGCCTCGTCGTCGCGGTCCTGGTCGCCACGCAGATCGTCGACCAGCAGCACTGGGCGGTCGTCGCCGCGGGGGCCTACGCGTTCTCCACGTGGGTCTCGGTCCTCCTGCGCATCCGCGGCATGAGCGTCAAGCTCCACGGCATGGACGGGTACCGCATCGTGCGCCTGTACGTGCGCGCGGTGTTCGCCGCGGTCGTCGCCGCCCTGGCCGGGTGGGGCGTCGCCGTGATGCTCGGCGCGTCGGGCGACCTGTCCTGGGCCCGGTCGCTGCTGATCACCGCGGTGGCGGGCACCGTCATGGTCGGCTTCTACCTGGTGGCCCTCAAGACGCTCCACGTGCGCGAGCTCGACGACGCGCTCGGCCCCATCCTGCGACGACTGAAGCGGCGGTGAGCGGCGTTGACGGACCGGCGGGCTGCGCACCCCTACGATGATCGGACCGGGCGCCCGATCGAGCGTCCGTCACCCGTCCGGTTGAATGGACAGCAGCGGGTGCACGCCCGCCGAGACCCCACCGAGGAGGCCAGGTGAGCAACGTCCCGCCAGGCGGCCCCATGCCCGGAGCTGCATTTCCCCCCGTCGCAGCAGGGAGCGTCGTCGTCGACCGCTACCGGCTCGAACAGCCGGCAACGACCGACCTGGCCGACGCCGCCGTCTGGCAGGCCCGGGACACCGTCCTCGACCGGGCGGTGCGCGTGACCTTCCTCGACGGAGCGCGCGCCGGCGCCGCGCTCGACGCGGCTCGACGTGCCGCGCTCGTCTCGGACGCGCGCCTGTCGCGCGTCCTGGACGTCGGGGCGACGCACATGGACGGGCACCAGGTCGGGTACGTGGTCACCGAGCCGTACGCGGGGACGACGCTCACCGAGATCGTCTCGAGCGGTCTCGTCGACGCGCAGCAGGCGCGCGCCATCGTCGGCGAGGCCGCGGCCGCGCTCGACGTCGCGGCACAGCGCGGGGTTCACCACCTCACGCTGCGGCCCGACGCCGTCCGCGTCGACGGCCATCGTGTCATCGTCACCGGGCTCGGCCTCGACGCCGGACTGGCCGGTGTCGACGGCGCCGGACTCGACGGTGCCGCGTGCGACGCGCGCGACCTCGCCGCGCTCGCCTACTACGCGCTGACCGCGCGCTGGGCAGGCGACAGCCTCGACGAGCCCTGGCTCGCGTCCGACGTCGTACGGCCGCTCCAGGCCCAGCTCGACCAGCAGGGCGCACCCGTCCCGCTGACGTCGCTGGTCCCGCACGTCGACCCGGTGCTCGACGACGTCGTGCGCCGCGCGCTCGGCGGCACGGGCGACGGACCGGGGAGCCCCGCCGAGGTCGCGGAGCAGCTCCGCCCCTGGGGTGAGGTGTCCGTCGTCGCCGCGCTGCCGGGGTTCGTCCAGCCTCCGGCCGGCGGCGTGCCCGTCCGTCAGTCCGTCCGCCCGACGGCGGTGGCCGGCGGCGGCGCACCCGGCGTCCCGGTGCGGCGCCCGACCGGGCGGATCGCCCGCGCGTCGAGCGTCCCGACGGTCGGGTCGAGCGCTGCCGCGGCCGCCGCGTACGGGGCCGTCCCGCCCCCGCCCCCCGGCGCCTACACGCCCCCTGCGCCGGCCTATCCGCCGGCCGGCACCTACGGACCCGCCACCGGCGCCCAGCAGCAGGCCC
>CBINDH010000284.1:0-3944 GCA_966249365.1 uncultured Xylanimonas sp.
GAGCTGCACGACCGTCGACCCCAGCAGCAGATCGCCGAACCCGCTCCGGCCCCGCTCATCCGATCGGATCGTGCAACTGAGATCGGAACGTGCGTCGCGATGCGCGTTCCGATCTCAGATGCACGTTCCGATCGCTCTCCCTGCCGGGCCGGGCCCTCAGCGGCGGTCGAGCCAGTGGGGCTCCGGAGGGAGCAGCGCATCGAGCTCGTCGAAGAGCTCGGACGGCAGGTCGGCCGTGGCCGCGGCGACGTTCGGGGCGACGCGCGCGGCCGAGGACATCCCGATGACGGTCGTCGCGAAGCGCGGGTCGCGCGTCGAGAAGCGCACCGCGGCGACGTCGAGCGTCGTGCCGTACCGGCGGCACACGGCCCGCATCTCCTCGATCGCGTCGAGCACGGGCTGCGGCGCGGGGCCGTAGCCGTACTTGCCCGGCACGCGCACCGGGTCGGTCAGCGCCCCGCCGCCGAGCACCGCGGCGTTGATGAGCCCCGCGCCGTCGGCCTCGGCCCGGGCCAGGAGCTCGCCCGCCGAGCGGTCGGCCAGGGTCCAGCGGTTGTGCACGAGCAGCAGCTCGAACACGCCGAGGTCCCAGTAGCGCGACGTGATGCGCGTGTCGCCGCCCGCGAGCCCGATGTGCCCGACCTCGCCGCGCTCGCGCGCCGCGACGAGCTGGTCGACGGCACCGCCGGGCGCCGCCATCGTCGCGAAGTCGTGGAACTCGGGGTCGTGCAGGTGGACCACCGGCAGGGGCGCGATGCCCAGCCGCTCGGACGACTCCGCGAGCGAGCGACGCACGCGCTCGCCCGAGTAGTCGCCGTCCAGCGGGTCCACCTTGGTGATGACCAGGGTGTCGGCGGGCAAGGTGCCGTACTCGCGCAGGGCGATGCCGATGCGGCGCTCGGACTCGCCGGCCGAGTAGCCGTTCGACGTGTCGATGGTGCGGATGCCGGCGTCGAGCGCGGCGGCGACGAGGTCGATGGCGTCGCGTTCGGGCACGTCGTTGCCGAACAAGGCGGGCATGGACCCGAGCGGGCCGCCGCCCAGGGTCACGGAGGTCACCTTGAGGCCGGTGGAGCCGAGCGGGTTCAGAGGCAGGGTCGTCACAGGGGACGATGCTGCACCTCGCGCCGCCCGCACGCCAACGCCCGCGCACGGACGTCGTGTCAGGGGGCCGGCGGGCGGAACAGCAGTCCCGCGGCCTGCCGGACGAGCGGTTCGACGTCGTCCTCGGACTCCAGGTCGACCGCGCCCGCCGCGACGAGGGTAGCGAGCCCGTGCACCAGCGCCCACGCGCCCACCTCGACCGCCAGCGGGGACGGGCTCTCGGTCTGGGTCGCAGCGGCCCGCGCCGTCCGGCGGAGGATCGACCGGGCCCGGTCGCCGGACTCGACGACGGCCGGGTCGTCCACGTCGTACAGCTCGGGGCGGAACATCACCTCGAAGTGGGCCCGGTGCGCGAGCGCGAACCGGACGTAGACGACGCCGAGGTCTGCCATCGAGCCCGACGGCGCGGACTGCTCGAGCGCGTCCGCGAACATCGTGAAGCCCTCTGCCGCCAGCGCGGTGAAGACGCCCTTCTTGCTGCCGAAGTGGTGGGCGGGACCGGCGTGCGACACCCCGACGCGCCGCGCCAGGCCACGCAGGCTGACCCCGGCCGGCCCGGACTCGGCGATGACCTCGAGCGCGGCGTCGAGCACGGCGCGGCGCAGGTCGCCGTGGTGGTAGCGGTCCGCTGGCATGCCCGGAGTCTAGTCCGGATCTAGTCATTGACAAGGCCACGATGCGGGCGCAGTCTTGTCACTGACAACTAGTCACTGTCTAGTTCTGGGAGGCGAGTCGCCATGGCTCCGTTGACCGTTCTCGTCGTCGTCACCACCCTGGCCCGGCTCATGGGTGCCCGCGGCCGCATCCCGGCCCCGACCTGGGCCGACGCGCTGCGGTTCGGGCTCGCCGCGATGTTCGTGGTGACCGGCACCGCGCACTTCGTCGGCATGCGGGAGGAGCTCACCGCGATGGTCCCGCCGTCGCTGCCGAACCCGGGTCTGCTCGTGGCCGTCACCGGCGTGCTCGAGCTCCTGGGCGCCGTCGGCCTGCTCTGGCGCCGCACCACGGCCTCGCCGCGGCAGCGCTCGGCCTGCTGCTGATCGCGATGTTCCCCGCGAACGTCTACGCCGCGACCCACGGCCTGCAGACCGAGTGGCTCGACGGGCTCCTACCCCGCACGGTCCTCCAGGTCGTCTTCGTCGCCGCGACCGTCGTCGTCGCACGGTGCTTCGGTGTGCGCCGCACGCCCCGGGTCCGCGAGACGTCCGCTATGGCCGCGTGACCCACACGCGCGACGCGACCCGGGCGGCGACGTCCCCGCAGCGCCCGGCCCACTCCAGGGTCACCGCGTCCCGTCGCGGCAGCAGCGCGGTGACGGTCAGCCGCACGTCGAGCGCGATGCCGAGGTCCGCGAGCGTCCGCAGGTCGCCCGCGTCGGCGTCGGAGATGCGGGCCACGACGCCCGACTCCCCCGCACCCAGGTCGGCGAGCGGCACGGCGTCAGGCCGGACGACGCGGCCGTCGGCCGACGGGATGGGATCGCCGTGCGGGTCGCGGACCGGGCGGCCCAGCATGACGTCGAGCCGCTCGACGAGCTTGTCGGACACGGCGTGCTCGAGGCGCTCCGCCTCGTCGTGGACCTCGTCCCACGCGTACCCGGCCTGCTCGACCAGCCACGTCTCGAGCAGCCGGTGGCGGCGCACCATCACCAGCGCGTAGCCGAGCCCGAGGTCGGTCAGGCCGACGCCGCGGTACGGCTCGTGGTCGAGCAGCCCCTGCTCGGAGAGCTTCTGCACCGCCTCGGAGACGGTCGAGGGGCCGACGCCGAGGCGGTCGGCGAGCCGGCCCGTCGAGACCCGCTGCCCGCGCGGCGCCCACTCGAGCGCCGACCACACGGCCTTGAGGTAGTCCTGGGCGACCGGCGTCAGCTCGGCCGGGTCCGGTGCGGAGGCTGCGGGGGGCACCCGGTGAGCCTATGGCTCCGGGGTGGCGGGCGCGTCGACCGCGGGCGTCCCGCCCGTCGGCGTGGCGCCGTCCTGGCCCGTCGTCCCGTCGCCGTCGCCGACGCCGTCCTCACCGTCGACGCCGTCTTCACCACCGACGGACTCGTCGTCGTCGGCCGGCTCCACGGGCAGCGGGATCCGCTGCCACGGGCTGACGTTCGCGGTCGCGTCGTCGAAGACCTCGATGAGCTTCCAGTCCACGAACCGGCGCTCGACAGGATCGAAGCGCAGCAGCGCCATCTCGGCGGTGCCGTGCAGCGGGCCGACGGTCGGCTGCCCGGTCTGGGCGCCCGCCGTCGAGCCGTTGACGTACCGCACCCCGAGGCCGCGCGGGGCGGGGTCGTGACGGCGGTGGGTGTGGCCCGAGACCTGGAACGGGACGCAGCCCGACTCGAGCGCCGCCTCACCGACGGCGGGCGTGTGGATGAGCAGCAGGTCGACGTCCTCCTCGCAGGCCGTCTGCGCGAGCCGCTCGCCCATGTCGGCCGCCGACTCGCCGCGCGAGGACGTGCCCGCACCGACGCGGGTCTCGTTCGGGTCGCGGTCGCCGAGGATCCGCAGACCCTCGACCTCGACGACGGACCCGCCGAGCACCGTGACGCCCTTCGCGCGCTGCTCGTCCGCGACGATGGCCGAGTCGTGGTTGCCGTCGGAGGCGATCATCGCGACACCCTTGGGGCGGGCCGACGCGAACGAGTCGACGCACACGCGCTCGACGGCCGTGCCGTTCATGGTGGTGTCGCCGGCGTCGAGGATCGCGGTGACCCCCGCACGTTCCGCGATGTCCCGGATGAGCGGGGTCATGCTCATGTTGCAGTGCAGGTCGGAGACGACGAGGAACGTCTGGAGCTCCTCGCCCTCCGCCCGCTCCTGGAACGAGCGGCGGCCCTCGGCACC
>CBINDH010000285.1:0-3937 GCA_966249365.1 uncultured Xylanimonas sp.
TTGGCCTCGACCTCCTCCTCGATGGCACCGCTGAACTGCGACTGGTACAGCTCGGCGTACGCGCCGCCCGCGGCCAGCAGCTCGTCGTGGTTGCCCTGCTCGACGATCGCGCCGTGCTCCATCACGAGGATGAGGTCGGCGTCGCGGATCGTCGAGAGGCGGTGCGCGATGACGAAGCTCGTCCGCCCGCTGCGCAGCGACGCCATGGCGTGCTGCAGCAGCTTCTCGGTGCGGGTGTCGACCGAGCTCGTCGCCTCGTCGAGGATGAGGATCGACGGCTGCGAGACGAACGCGCGGGCGATCGTGATGAGCTGCCGCTCGCCGGCCGACAGGTTGGCGGCGTCCTCCTCGAGCTCGGTGTCGTACCCGTGCGGCAGGGAGTGCACGAACCGGTCCACGTAGGTCGCCTGGGCCGCCGCGAGGATCTCCTCGTCGGTGGCGTCCTGGCGGCCGTAGCGGATGTTCTCCCGGATGGTCCCGGCGAAGAGCCAGGTGTCCTGGAGCACCATGCCGGTGCGGGCGCGCGCGTCGTGCCGCGTGAGGTCGGCGATGTCCTGGCCGTCGACCAGGATGCGGCCGCCCTGCGGGTCGTAGAACCGCATGAGCAGGTTGACCAGCGTCGTCTTGCCGGCGCCGGTGTGGCCGACGATCGCGACGGTCTGGCCCGGGCGGACCGTGAACGACAGGTCCTCGATGAGCGGCTTGTCGGGGCTGTACGAGAACTTGACGTGCTCGAACTCGATGACGCCCTCGCCCTCGACGGGTGCCGGGGCGTTCTCGTCGTCCGCCTCCTGCTCGTCGACGTCGAGCAGCTGGAAGACGCGCTCGGCCGACGCCGTGCCCGACTGGACGACGGCGATCATGCCGCCGAGCTGCGACAGCGGCTGCGTGAACATCTGCGAGTACTGGATGAACGCCTGCACGGAGCCCAGCGACATCCTGCCGCCCGTGATGAACAGGCCGCCGATGACGGCGATGGCGACGTACGAGACGTTGCCGATGAACGACATCGCGGGCCACATGATGTTCGCGAGGAACTGCGCCTTGAACGACTGCTCGTAGAGCTCCTGGTTCTCGGCCTCGAAGCGGGACTGGAAGTCGTCGCGGCGGCCGAACACCTTGACCAGCGCGTGGCCGGAGAACGACTCCTCGACGCGGGCGTTGATGCGCCCGACCTTGCGCCACTGCAGGCTGAACGCCTTCTGCGACTTCGGGCCGATGATGCCGAACAGGACGCCCATGAGCGGCAGCGTCGCGAGCGTGACGAGCGCGAGCTGCCACGACAGGCTGAACATCATCACGAGCACGCCGACCAGCGTGAGCACCGAGGTGATCACGCCCGACAGCGACTGCTGCATGGTCTGGGTGATGTTGTCGATGTCGTTCGTGACGCGCGAGATCAGCTCGCCGCGCTGCACGCGGTCGAAGTACGACAGCGGCAGGCGGTTGATCTTCGACTCGACGTCCTCGCGCAGACGCCACATGGCCTTGACCATGACGATGTTCGTGATGAAGCCCTGCGCCCAGCCCAGGATCGCGGCACCGACGTAGATCGCCAGCACGCCGATCATGAGGTCGCGCAGCCGCTCGAAGTCGATGCCGGCGCCGACGACGAAGTGCTCCATGGACGCGACCATGTCGGCGATGCGCCCCTGGCCGGCGTCGCGCAGGCCCTGGACGACGACCTCCTGCGGGGTGCCCTCGGGCACGCCCCTGGAGGGCAGCGCGCGAGTCATGGCCCCGGTGAAGACGACATCGGTGGCGCGGCCGAGCACGCGCGGCGCCCACACCGACAGCACGACCGACGCAGCACCCATGAGGGTCACGATGACGAGCGCGACCTTGTAGGGGGCCAGCAGGCCGATCATCCGGACGAAGGAGCCCTTGAAGTCGTCGGCCTTGCCGGGCGCGACGCCGTCCCACGAGTCGGAGGCGAGGCGCGCGGCCTCGCCCATCTCGATCTCGAGCTTCTCCTCCTCGGTGAGCTCGCCGGTCGGCTCGCCCGTCTTCGCGGCCCACTTGGCCTTGCGGGCCTCCGCGGCCGCGGCGCGCTTGGCCGCACGCTGCTGCTTGGGCGTCAGCGGCACCTCGGGCGTCTCCGCCGGCTCGTCGACGATCTCGGTGCGGTCGGCGTTCTGGTCGCTCATGCTCCGGCCTCCCCCGTGGTCGCACCGACGGTCATCTGGGACTCCGCGATCTCGCGGTAGGTCGTGTTGGTCGCGAGCAGCTCCTCGTGCGTGCCGACGCCGACGAGGCGGCCGTCGTCGAGCACGAGGATCGCGTCGGCGTCCGTCACCGTGGTGACACGCTGCGCGACGACGAGCTTGGTGACCTCGGGCAGCTCGCGCCACAGCGCCTGCCGCAGCTTGGCGTCCGTGGCGACGTCGAGCGCCGAGAAGGAGTCGTCGAGCAGGAGGACGGGCGGCCTGCGCAGCACGGCCCGCGCGATGGCGAGACGCTGCCGCTGCCCACCCGAGACGTTGGTGCCGCCCTGCGAGATGCGGGCGCTCAGCCCGCCCTCCATCTCGGCGACGAAGTCCCTGCCCTGGGCGATCTCGAGGGCCTTCCAGACCTCCTCGTCGGTCGCGTCCTCGTTGCCGAGGCGCACGTTCGACCCGACCGTCCCGGCGAACAGGAACGGGCGCTGCGGCACGAGGCCGAGGCCGCCCCACAGCGTCTCGAGCGACAGCTCGCGCACGTCGACGCCGCCGACGCGCACCGTGCCCGACGTCACGTCGATCAGACGCGGCACCAGGTTGAGCAGCGTCGTCTTGCCGGCACCGGTGGAGCCGACGACGGCGACCGTCTGACCGGGCTCGATCCGGAACGAGATGCCCTCGAGGATGGGGTGCTCCGCACCCGGGTACGTGAAGGTCACGTCCTCGAACTCGATCGTGCCCGGCGTGGCGAGCTCCGTGACCGGGGACTGCGGCTCGTGCAGCGACGACTCGACGGCGAGGACCTCGGAGATGCGCTCGGCCGAGACGGCGGCGCGCGGGATCATGATCGTCATGAACGTCGCCATGAGCACACCCATGAGGATCTGACCGACGTACTGCATGAAGGCCATGAGCGTGCCGATCTGGACGCGGCCCGCGTCGACCTCGACCGCGCCGTACCAGATCACGCCGAGGATCGTGACGTTGAGGATGAACATCGCGCCCGGGAACATGAGCACGAACAGCGACCCGACCTTGCGGCCCACGACCAGCATGTCGGTGTTCGCGACGCGGTAGCGCGCCTCCTCGATCGTCTCGCGCACGAACGCGCGGACCACGCGGATGCCGGTGAGCTGCTCGCGCATGATCCGGTTGAGGGTGTCGAGCCTCAGCTGGTAGGCCCGGAACAGCGGCACCATCTTCGCGATGATCACGCCCGCGAAGACCAGCAGGATCGGCACGGCGACGCCGATGATCCAGGACAGCTCGACGTCCTGGCGCAGGGCCATGATGATGCCGCCGATCGCCAGCAGAGGCGCGGTGGTGAGCATCGTCGAGCCCATCATCGCGATCATCTGGACCTGCTGGACGTCGTTGGTGTTGCGCGTGATGAGCGAGCCCGCACCGAACGTGCTGACCTCGCGCTCGCTGAACCCGCTGACCCGCGAGTAGACGGCGTTGCGCAGGTCGCGGCCCATCGCCATCGACGCGTTGGCGGCGAAGCGGGTCGCGATGATCGCCGCGAGGATCTGCGCGAACGACACCGCCAGCATGACGCCGCCCATCCGCCAGATGTAGCCGGTGTCTCCCTCGGCAACGCCACGGTCGATGATCCGGGCGTTGAGGTTGGGCAGGTACAGCATGCCCAGTGCGGCGGCGAACTGGAACACCAGGACGCCGACCAGCAGCCATCGGTACGGGCGCAGGAAGCGCCATAAGAGCTGACGAAGCAAGAGTTCTCCAGATGTGATCGGTGTCGGAGCACCACGCCGCGCACA
>CBINDH010000286.1:0-3919 GCA_966249365.1 uncultured Xylanimonas sp.
GACCGGATCGAGCGTGCCGTCTCGGCCCACCAGGCGAGCCTCGTCCGCGAGTTCGAGCCGCTCATCCCGGACGCGGACCTCCCGGTGCTGCTGGACTTCGCGCGGCGGCTGGCCGCCCACGAGAACGTGGAGTCGGCTCCCGGTCAGGTGAGCCGACTCCACGACACGAGGGACTGATCAGCGCCGCGACGCGGGCAGCCCCATCGTCTCGACGTCGGGGTAGAACAGCGACTCGTTGGTCGCCTCCGCGAGCTCGACGATGTACCCGGGGGCGAGCTCGAGCCGGCCCTGCGCGCCCATGATGTTCTCGGTGCGCGGCTGCAGGATCGGGATGCCGGCCGCCTCCGCCTTGGCGTAGACGGCGTCGATCGAGTCGACGACGAACAGGACCTTGGTCTCCTGGATGAAGCTCGGCAGCTTCTTGCGGTCCTCCTCGGCGACCGCGACGAGCGAGACGTGCCCGAGCGGCGACTGCAGGCCGATGACGCGCAGGTTGAAGTACTCCGCGAGGCGGAAGTCGTACTCGACGGTGCCGCCGAGGAAGTCCAGGTAGTTGCGGACGTACTGCAGCTCCTGGCCCGGCTCGAAGAACACGCGCTCGTACGGGCCGCCGACGAGGTGTCCCTCGAAGAGGGTGCCCTGGGCGAGGGGAGTGGTGGTCACGGTCGTTGCTCCGTTCAGGCGGCGAGGGAGGGCTCGGGGCCGGCGACGGCGAGCATCTGGTGGACGTCGAGGGTCGCGCGGCCGTACCGGCCCTGGATGGCGTTGAGGCGGCCGCTGATCTCCAGGTCGGCGGACCGGGAGATGTCACCGACGAGCCAGGGCTCCCACCCGGTCGCGGCCAGGTAGGGCCGGATCCGCTCGGCGGTCGTGTCGGAGTCGGCCGCGAAGGGCAGCGCCGCGCGGGGCTCGTGGTCGGCGCCGGCGGGGATGCCCGCGGTGGGCAGGTTCGAGAACACCTTGACGTGGCCCGTCCCGGCGGGGAGCAGCGAGGCCACGAACTGCCCGGCCGACCCCTGCCGCGGGCGCCGGAAGACGATGCCGTCCGGGGTCACGTCGAGCGGGTTCGAGACGTCGACGAGCACCTTGCCGACCAGGGCGTCCCCGAGCTCGGAGATCACGGCGCGCTGCGCCGCGTCCCACAGGGTCGCGAGGACGACGACGTCGTTGTGCTCGACGGCGGCGGCCAGGCTCGGCGCGGCGGTCACCTGGGCGCCCGCGGCGACGGCGCGGACCGCGGCGACGGCGGCGTCGAGCTTGTGCCGGCGGTGGTGGTACAGGGTCACGTCGACGCCGTGCGAGGCGAACAGCTGCGCGATGGCGGTGCCGTGGCGGCCGGGGCCGATGAGCGTGATGGCGGCCATGTCAGTTCTCCTCGGCCTGGGTGGGAAGCAGGGGGTTGTCGGCCAGGTCGAGGACGACCTTGCCGCGTGCGTGCTTGGCGTCCAGACGGCGGTGCGCCTCGACGATCTGCGTGAACGGCACGGCGGTGACGGGCAGGTTGAGGGCGCCGCTCATGACGTCGTCGAGCAGCGACTGGAGCTGCTTGGCGGAGCGCTGGACCTGCACGAGCCGGATGCCGTGCGACATCATCGTCTCGGGCACGAGCGTGATGGCCTGGCCGCCGGCCTTCTGGACGGCGACGGCGACGTCGCCCGCCTCGCGGCTGCCGGCGAGGTCGATCGACGCAGCGATCGGTGCGCCGTCGGCGGCCTCGGCGAGGCGCTCCGCGAGGCCCGGCCCGTACACGACGGGCGTCGCGCCGACGTCGCGGATGTAGTCCTGGCTGGCCTGGCTGCCCGTCCCGAGGACGCGCAGCCCGCGGGCGACCGCGACCTGCACGAGGACGGTGCCGACGCCGCCGGACGCGCCGTGGACGACGACGACGTCGCCCGGCCGCACCGAGACGGAGGCGAGCGCGGTCAGGGCGGACTGCCCGACGCCGCTCAGCCCGCCGGCGACCTCCCACGAGACGGCCGCGGGCTTGGCGTGCAGGCGCGAGCCGGTCGTGACGACCGAGTCGGCGTCGGCGCCCTCGACGCCCCAGCCGATGACCTCGTCGCCGGGCGTCCAGGCCGCGTCGTTCGACTCGATGACGACGCCGGCGAACTCGGTGCCCAGGGACAGGGGCACGCCGCCGCCGAACGTGCCCGACCGGCGTCGGGCGTCGACGGGGTTGAGGCCGCCGATGCGCACGGCGACCCGGACCTCGCCACGGCCGAGCGGCCGGAGCGGGTGCTCCTCGATGGTGATGACCTCGGGTGGCCCGAACCTCCGGACCACGGCGAAGCGGCCGCGCTGTGACACGTCCGGCTCCTCTCTGGGAAGTGATGGCTTCGGATATCTGTAACTACAGATACCCGAGGAACTTTCCCGTCCCAGATGTGATCTCCGTCTCCGCGCGCTCGGGGGGTCAGGTCGTCGTCCGCGCCGATCGGCACCATCCTCATCCTGTGGAACCCGTGCTGCGGCGGCGCCTGGTGAAGTGGGCGGTCGGCCTGGTGCTCGCCTGGTTCGCCTACCGCGCGCTGCAAAGGCTGGTCGGCGCCGTCGACTGGTCGGCCGTGGGATCGGCGCTCGCCGGCGTCGGGCCGTGGGCACTGGGCGGGCTCGTCCTGCTCCTCCTCGTGCGCCACGTGTTCAACGCCGTGCCGCTCACGTACTACGTCCGGGGCCTCGGGATCCTGCGGTCCGTGCAGAACGACACCGTCGCGAACCTCCTCGGCACGTTCGCCCCGCCGCCCGCCGACGTGGTCGTCCGCGTCCGCATGTTCCGTTCCTGGGGTCTCGACCCGGTGACCGGGATGACGGGCGTCACCCTCAACACGACCACGTTCTACGTGATCCGCTTCGTCGCACCCGTCCTCGGCCTGATCGCGCTGGGGTTCCGGGAGGTGGCGCTGCGGCAGTGGCTCCTGGTGGCGTGCTGCTTCGTGGCCTCGGCGGCGTGCCTGGTCGCCCTGGTGTTCATCGTGCGCTCCGACCGGCTCGCGGCGTGGATCGGCCGAACGGCGGGCCGTGCCGCCGCCGCCGTCCGGCGGTCGGTCGACCCCGCGGCGTGGGCCGACTACCTCGTCCGGCTCCGCGCGGATGCCGCGGAGTCGCTCCGCCGGGGACTCGTGCCCTCCCTGCTCGCGCTGGCCGCCATGGTCCTGACCGACGGGGCGATCGCCCTGACCGCCCTGCGCGCCATCGGCGTCGGGGCGGACCGCGTCTCGGTGCTCGAGTTCTACGCCGCGTTCCTGCTGGCGTATCCGCTGACGCTCATGCCGCTGTTCGGCTTCGGCGTGCTCGACGCCGTCCTGGCCGGTTCGTTGACGACGGTGGCGGGCGCCTCCGCCGAAGCCAGCATCGTCGCGGCCATCCTCGCGTGGCGCATCGTGACGATCGCCGGGCCCCTCGTGCTCGGAGCGCTCGCTCTCGCCGCCTGGCGCGTGCGTCATCGCGCCCAGACACGCCGTGACGGCCCGGAGATTCGCTGACCTCTTGCACTTGCAGTGCAGGTGGCGGCGGTGCAGCATCCCCCAGGAGGGGCGTTGCATCCCCTCCTCACGACGTTCGCTACGGACGGTGGGAGCTCGACAAGGATTCGCGCGTTCCCCGGACTCGGAGGCGGCATGTCGGATGCGACGGTGAGCCTGCTGATCCTGGCCGTGACCGTGGCGCTGTTCATCTGGAACCGCCTGCCGGTCAGCGCCGTCGCCGTGCTCTCGCTGCTCGCGCTCTACGTGACCGGGCTCGTGGACTCGACGGCCGCCGTCTCCGGGTTCGGCGAGCCGATCGTCATCTTCATCGCCGGGCTCTTCATCGTCTCCGAGGGCCTCGACACGTCCGGTGTCACGGCCTGGGCGGGCCAGGCGCTCGTGCGCCGGACGGGGACGCGGCGCGGAGCGCTGCTCGTGGGCCTGATGCTCATGGC
>CBINDH010000287.1:0-3891 GCA_966249365.1 uncultured Xylanimonas sp.
CCTCCTCGACACGGCTCGCGACGGTGTCCAGCCCCGACGGGACCTGTCCGTACGTCAGCTCGGCGGCGCTGCGCCCACGGGACAGCTCCACGAGTGCGAGCGGGTTCCCGTGAGTCTCCGCGACGAGCTGGTCGCGGACCCGTGCGTCCAGCAGTCCCTCGACCGACGCGTCGAGCAGCTCGGCCGCCGACTGCGCGTCGAGACCCTCGACCCGCAGCTCGGGGAGCCCGCGCAGCACCGGCGCGTGCCCGTCGCGCGCCGCGGCCAGGACCGCGACGGGTTCGGCCAGCAGGCGCCGGGCGACGAAGTCGAGTGTCAGGGTCGACGCCTGGTCGAGCCACTGTGCGTCGTCCACGACGACGAGCAGGGGCCGTGTCCCGGACCCGCGCGTGAGCAGCGTCAGGGCCGCCAGCCCGACGAGGAACCGCTCGGGCGCGGGGCCCGCTGCCAGACCGAACGCCACCTCGAGGGCGTCGCGCTGCGGCTCCGGGAGCTGGTCGACCTCGCCGAGGAACGGGGAGCAGATCTGCTGCAGACCTGCGTACGCGAGCTCCATGTCTGCCTCGATCCCCAGCGCTCGCGTCACGGCGAATCCGGAGGCCTGAGCCGTGGCGTAGTCGAGAAGCGCAGACTTGCCGACCCCCGCGCCGCCGCGCAGGACGCACGCCGCGGACTTCCCCCGCCGGGCATCGGCAAGAACCGCGTCGAGGGACGCCCGTTCACGGTCACGGCCCACCAGCCGGGGCAGCGGTTGTGCACTCATCTGGCTCCTCGACCTCGTCGGGACCGGGGCAGCGCGGCCGCACGGATGCCCCGACGTCAGGTTAGGGGCCGTGTCACAGCGGCGCCGGGCGCCCGGTCGTTCACGTCGACGGCACCACGGACGAACCACGTCCGCGGTCCCGCCCGAACCCGGAAGGACATCCCATGAGCGACCACGTTCTCGAGCCCGAGGCTCAAGCCATGGCGGATGCGACCGCGCACCCGCCGTACTTCTACGAGATGACACCCGACGAGGCGCGGCAGGTCCTCGCCGACGTCCAGTCGCAGCCCACCGCGATGCCCGACGTCGAGGAGGAGTGGATCGTCGTGCGCGCGGCTGTCGGCGACGTCCGCGTCCGCATCGTCAAGCCCATCGGCGCCACGGTGCCGCTTCCCGTCGTCGTGTACATCCACGGCGGGGGCTGGGTGCTGGGCGACGCCGGCACGCACGACCGCCTCGTGCGCGACCTCGCGACGGGCGCCGACGTCGCCGTGGCGTTCGTCGAGTACGACCGCTCACCCGAGGCGCACTACCCGGTCGCCATCGAGCAGGCGTACGCGACGGCCCAGTGGGTCACGGCCCACGGCGGCGAGCGGGGTCTCGACCCCGGCCGGCTCGCCGTCGCCGGTGACTCCGTGGGCGGCAACATGGCGGCCGCCGTCGCGATCCTCGCCAAGCAGCGGGGTGACGTGACGTTCCGCCACCAGTCGCTCTACTACCCGGTGACGGACGCCGCCCAGGACACGGCGAGCTACGTCGAGTTCGCGGAGGGCCCGTTCCTGCTCGCGAAGTCGATGGCGTGGTTCTGGGACGCGTACCTGCCCGACGTGGCGCGCCGCGCCGAGATCACGGCGTCGCCGCTGCGGGCCACCCTTGACGACCTCGCCGGGCTCCCGGACGCCTTCGTCGTCGTCGACGAGAACGACGTGCTCCGCGACGAGGGCGAGGCCTACGCCCGCAGGCTCGTCGAGGCGGGCGTGCGCACGACGACCGTCCGCTACAACGCCACGATCCACGACTTCATGATGCTCAACCCGCTGCGGCCGTCAGCCGCGTCGTCGGGCGCGATCGCGCAGGCCGTCGACGTCCTCCGCTCGGCACTTCACGCCGGCTGAGACAACCACGAGAAGGAGACAGAACCATGAGCACCACCCAGAACCCCACCGTCGTGCTCGTGCACGGCGCCTTCGCCGAGTCCTCGAGCTGGGACGGCGTGATCAAGCGGCTGCACGACCGCGGGATCGAGGCCGTCGCGGCCGCGAACCCGCTGCGCAGCGTCTCGGGTGACGCGGCGTACGTCCGCGCCGTGATCGCCCAGGTCGGCGGGCCCGTCCTGCTGGTCGGGCACTCGTACGGCGGGCTCGTGATCACCGAGGCCGCGTCGCAGAACCCGGACGTCGTCGGCCTGGTCTACGTCGCCGCGTTCGCCCCGGACCACGGCGAGAGCGCGTTCGAGCTCTCCGCCCGGCAGCCCGGGAGCACCCTCGGCGAGGCGCTGAACGCGTACCCGCTGAGCACCGGTGAGACCGAGCTCGCCATCCGGCTGGACGCCTTCGCCGAGCAGTTCGCCGGCGACGTCCCGTTCCCGGCCGCGGCGCTGATGGGCCGCACCCAGCGGCCGGTCACGGAGGCGGCGCTCCGGGAGGGGCTGCCCACCGCGACGCCGGCCTGGCGGACGCTGCCGTCCTGGTTCGTGATCGGCGAGCAGGACCGCAACATCCCGGCGGCCGAGCTGCGGGTCGAGGCACAGCGAGCCGGAGCGCGCCAGGTCGACGTCGTGGCGGGCGCGTCGCACGCCATCGCCGTCTCGAACCCGGACGCGGTCGCCGCGATGATCGTCGAGGCGTACGGCGCCCTCGCGGCGGAGGACGCGGCGTAGCCCCCGACCGCGCCGTACGCGACGGTGGAGCCGGGGCACGCAAGCCCGGCTCCACCGTCGCGTACGCCGGCCTCTCCCTCTCAGCCCAGCTTGACCGGCCCGAGCGCCGAGTTCACGGCGGCGGTGTACGCCTTGTAGCCGTCGGCGTTCGGGTGGAAGGCCTGCGGGTCGAACGCCCCCAGGATCCACGGCTCCGGCGCGTTGGCGCCGTGCCCGTCAAAGCGGGCGCGCACGTCGACGTACTGGAACCCGGCGCGGTCCGCGGCGTCGGTGATCACCGTGTCGAGGGTGTCGGCGAGGGCGTTGAGCGCAGCGAGCTCGGCCGGCGAGCCGGCGAGGTAGCCGCCGTATTCCGGCGAGAAGAGCCGCGGATAGCCGGTCACGACGACGTGCGCGTTCGGCGCTGCGGCGGCGACCGAGGCGTAGACGGCGTCGAGCAGGCCGGGCAGCACGGTGGTCGTCAGGCCGGTGACGAGCGTGATCGCGCCCGCGCACTGCGCGTCGGTGCCGCCGAGGCAGGCGGTGACCGCCGTCGACCACCGGATGTCGTTGCCCCCGATGGTCAGGGTCACCAGGTCCGTGTCGGCGTCGAGGGCGGCGAGCTGGCCGCCCGTGACCAGCGTGACCGTGGTGGCGCCGCCGCAGGCGACGAAGTCGTCGAGCTGGATGCGCTGGCGTCCGTCGAGCTGGACGGCGTAGGCGCTCTGGGAACGGGCGCACTCGGTGTGCGGCGGCACGCCGGAGCCGGCGGCGTAGGAGTCGCCGAGCGCGTCGAGGACGTAGGGGCCCGGCGGGGCGGCGGGCGCCGTCGTCGCGGTGAGGCCGACGAGGGCGAGCGAGGCGACGAGGGTCAGCACGGCGGAGGCCATTCTCCGCGAGGAGCGCGTCATGATGTGACCGTAGTCACATCCGAGGCTTCTTGCGCCCCCAGAAGTCGAGCGTCTGCACCAGCCAGAACACGACGAAGAAGAACAGCAGCGCCCACTCGATCCAGAAGAGCCGCGGCGATCCCTCCGCGGACGGGACCGCGATGAACACCCACACGACGGCGAGGAGCGACAGCCCCAGGGCGGCCGTCGAGACGAAGTAGAGCGCCGCGACCGGCGCCTTCGCCGCCTCGCCGCCCGAGGCGGCGTCCCGGACGAGCTGCGCGACGCCCGACGTCGCCCGTCGCGCCCGCGACAGACCGGGGTCTACGTCGACGATGCGTGACGCGCCGGGCCCGGCGACGACGGCGCGGACCCGCGCC
>CBINDH010000288.1:0-3890 GCA_966249365.1 uncultured Xylanimonas sp.
GCAGCCCGTCGCGGGTGTCGGTGTGCGGGGCGCTCATCTCGTGGACCGCGACGATGCCGAGCTCGGCGGCACGCTGCAGGGCCACCCGGTAGGCGCGGGTACGCCGCTCCGGCGGAAGGGCCTGCGCGAGGTCGCGGGCACGGCTGAGCGCCTCCCCGATGACGAGACCGGAGTCGTCCCAGCCCGGCAGGCCCTCGATGCCGGCGAGGCGGGCGAGCGACGTCGAGACGACGGCGTGGTGGACGTCGGCGTGCGTCGCGTAGACGGGCCGGCCGCCGGCGGCGGTGTCGAGCTCCTCGCGGGTCAGCGGCAGGCGTTCGGGCCATGCCGTCTCGTCCCAGCCGAACGCGAGGAGCACCTCGTCGCCGTCGGGGTCGGCGGCGTCGAGACGGCGGGCGCCTGCGGCGATCGCGTAGAGCGCGGCGGCGCGGGTGGGCGCGCCGGCCGGGGACAGGTCGACGGACTCGAGCGCGAGGCCCGCCTCGAGCGTGTGCACGTGCGCGTCGACGAAGCCGGGCGCGACGAGGGCGCCGTCGAGGTCGATGACGCGGTCGGCGCGCGCGGCGAGGCCGGAGGCGGTGTCCTCGGCTCCGATCCACGCGACCACGCCGTCGTCGACCAGGAGCGCCTCGGCGAACGGGTCGGCGGTCGAGTGGATGAGTCCGTTGTGGTACAGCGTCGACGTCACGGTGCAGAGACTAGGGCCTCCGGGCCGTTCGGGCGGGTGACGCGACCGGGCGAACCTGCGGGATTGCTCACGGTTCGGTCACAGGCTCGAGTAGGCGACGACGCCGCGCAGCACCGCGTCCTGCGCCTTGCGGGCGGTGGCGCGCAGGGCCGGCCTGGGTGCGGCCTGGGCGAGCTGGTCGAGCACGTCGACGACCTGCTTGCACCAGCGCACGAAGTCCCCGGCGGCCAGGTCGGTGCCGCGCAGGACGGAGTCGAGGCCCTTGCCGGCGGCCCAGCGGTGTACGGGTGCGACGATGCCGAGGTCGAGGGGCCCGGTGGCGTCGAGCCCGTGCTGCTCCTCGAGGTCGGTGACCTCGGACCACACGCGGGTGGTCGCCTCGAGCGCCTGCGCGAGCCGGCCGTGGGGTCCGCCGGGCACGTACGGTTCGCCGGCCTCCTCCCGCCGTCCGGAGTAGACGACGGTCGAGACGGCGGCGGCGAGGCCGGGAGCGTCGAGCCCGTCCCAGGTGCCGCGGCGCAGGCACTCGGCGAGCAGCAGGTCGTTCTCGGCGTAGATGCGTCGCAGCCACCGCCCGTCGGAGGTGACACGCAGCTCGCCGTCGCTCCGGTCGAGGTAGCGCAGCGTCTCGAGGACGGTGCACGTCTTGTCGAAGGTGCGCGCGACGGTGCCGGTGCGCCCCTCGATGCGTTGCACGAGGCGGCGATGCTCGGCGGAGAGCTGGTCGTGCCGTTCGGCCCAGCGGGCGTGGTCGTCACGGTCGGGGCACGCGTGGCAGGGGTGGGCGCGCAGCCGGGAGCGCAGGGACGCGAGCTCCTTGTCGGTCGACGCGTCCGACTTGCGGCCGGGCCCCTGCCCGGGCCGTGCCGCGCCCGGGCGCCGTCCGGTGCCGGCGTCGTCGCGGAACGCGCCGAGCGCGTTGCGCATCGTGGACGCCAGGTCGCGGCGCGCGTCGGGGCGGCGCGGGTTGAACGCCTTCGGGATCTTGACGCGCGTGACGACGGTGACGCCGCCGGGCGCGTCGGCCAGGGTGAGCTTCTTGACCTGCTTCTCCTGGGTGAGCACCGTGGGGCGGGGCCCGTCGAAGCCGCGGTCGTCGAGCCCGGGGTCGAGGACGAGCACGTAGCCGCGCCGCCGACCGGTCGGGACCTCGACGACGTCGCCGCGCTTGAGCCGCTCGAACGTGGCGACCGCCTCGGCGCGCCGCGCGCCGGCCGAGGCGCGCGAGAGGTCCTTCTCCCGCTGGGAGATCTTGCGCCGCAGGCCCATGTACTCGGCGAAGTCTCCGACGTCGCACGTCATGGCCTTGGAGTACCCCTCGAGGGCCTCGGCGTGCGCCTGGGCCTGCTTGGCGAGCCCGACGACGCCGCGGTCGGCCTGGAACTGGGCGAACGACGTCTCGAGGATCTCGCGGGCGCGGTCGTACCCGACCTGGGAGACGAGGTTGACGGCCATGTTGTACGTGGGCCGGAAGCTGGACCGCAGCGGGTAGGTGCGGCGGCTCGCGAGACCGGCGAGGGCGACGGGGTCGAGGCCGGTGTGGTCGACGACGACGGCGTGCCCCTCGACGTCGATCCCGCGCCGCCCGGCCCGGCCGGTGAGCTGGGTGTACTCGCCGGGGGTGACGGGCTGGTGCGCGGTGCCGTCCCACTTGACGAGCTTCTCGAGCACGACGGAGCGGGCGGGCATGTTGATGCCGAGCGCGAGGGTCTCGGTGGCGAACACGACCTTGACGAGCCCGCGCGCGAACAGGTCCTCGACCGTCTCCTTGAACACGGGCAGGAGGCCGGCGTGGTGGGCGGCGATGCCGCGCGCGAGGGACTGCTGCCACGTCCAGTAGCCGAGCACGTCGAGGTCCTCGGGCGGGATGGTCGCGGTGCGTTCCTCGACGAGGCGGCGGATCTCCGCCTCCTCGGCCGGGGTGGTCAGACGCAGCCCGGCGGCGAGGCACTGCTGGACGGCTCCCTCGCACCCGGCGCGGGAGAAGATGAAGTAGATCGCGGGGAGCAGCGCGTCGGCGTCGAGCGCGTCGACGACCGCGAACCGCGGCGGGGTGCGCCGCTGCGGGACGAGCCCGGTACCGCCGCCGGGCCGGTTGCCGCCCCGGCCGCGGTACCCGCGGTCGCCGGCGCCGCGGGTGGTACCGCCGCCGGTGGGCCGCCGGCCGGAGACTCGGAACACCTCGTGCAGCTCGGGGTTGATGGGCGGGTTGACGCCCGGGTCGGTCGGGTCGACGTGCCCGGCGTACAGGTCGTACATGCGGGGGGTGCCGCGCGGTTCGCGCGAGGAGACGACGACGTGCTGCCACAGCGGCACGGGCCGGTGCTCGGAGACGACGACGGCGGTGTCGCCGCGCACCATCTCGAGCCAGTCGCCGAACTCCTCCGCGTTGGAGACCGTCGCGGACAGGGAGACGAGCTGGACGTGGTCGGCGAGGTGGATGATGACCTCTTCCCACACCGGGCCGCGGAACCGGTCGGCGAGGTAGTGCACCTCGTCCATGACGACGAACGCGAGCCCGTCGAGGGTGCGCGAGCCCGCGTAGAGCATGTTGCGCAGCACCTCGGTGGTCATGACGACGATCGGTGCCTCGCCGTTGATGGTCGTGTCCCCCGTCAGGAGGCCGACGTTCTCGACGCCGTGGCGGCGGGCCAGGTCGGAGTACTTCTGGTTCGACAGCGCCTTGATCGGGGTGGTGTAGAACGCCTTGCCGCCCTGCGCGAGCGCGAGGTGCACGGCGAACTCCCCCACGACCGTCTTGCCGGCGCCGGTCGGCGCGGCGACGAGCACGCCTCGGCCGTCCTCGAGGGCCTGGCAGGCGACGACCTGGAAGTCGTCGAGCTCGAACCCGAGCCCGGCGCGGAACTCGGCCAGCCGGGTGCCGGACCCCACCTGGGAGCGGGAGGTGCGGGTGCGGGAGGCGGCGTACCGCTCGGCGGGGCTGAGCGTCGTCTCGTCGGCGGGGGGCATGCCGTCAGCCTACGGGCGGGGTCAGCACCTTCAGCGCTCCCGCGCGCAGCTCGGCACGCACGGGCAGCGTGCCCAGGTGCTCGCCGTCGCCGAACGCGGACGGCAGGTGGTCGGTCCCGTGCGCGGGCTCGATGACGACGGTGCGCGCCCGCACGACCCGCACCAGCGGGTGCCCGAGGTGCTTGCCGAACAGCAGCTTGGGGAAAAGGACGGACGCCCCGCGCCGGCCGAC
>CBINDH010000289.1:0-3861 GCA_966249365.1 uncultured Xylanimonas sp.
ATCCCCGCGCTGGTTGAGCCTGTCGAGACCAGCCCCGCGGAGGTTGAGCCCCGTCGAAACCGGCCTCACGGAGGTTGAGCCCCGTCTAAACAAGCCTCGCGGAGGTTGAGCCCCGTCGAAACCAGCAGAGGTGGTTTCGACGGGGCTCAACCAGCAGAGGCTCAGCCGGCCGCGGGGACGTTCGCGACGCCGTCGGGCAGGAGACGCCGCCCGAGGACCCGCTCGCTGTAGCCGGTGCGGTCCAGGTACGGCGTGATGCCGCCGGTGTGGAAGCCCCAGCCCGCACCCAGGATCATGCACAGGTCGATCTGCGACGGTCCGGCGACGACGCCCTCCTCGAGCATGTGCCCGATCTCGACCGCCAGCGCGGTCAGCACCGAGTCGAGCACGCCGTCGGCGTCGAGCACCTCGGTGCCGTGCCGACCGGTCGACCCGGCGGGGAGCGCCTCGCCGAAGGCCGCCTGGATGGCCGGGTCGACGGGCTTGTGGAGCCCGGCGGCGGGGGCGTCGAGCACGACGCGGGTGCCCTCCGCGACGAGCTTCTCCAGGCCTGGCGAGGCGGGGAACCGGTCGCCCAGGTCCTCGCGCAGCGAGGTGAGGACGTGCAGCCCGACGGCGGGTCCGACGAGGTCGAACAGCTCGAACGTCGGCATGGGGAAGCCCAGCGGGGCGAGCGCCTGGTCGGCCACGGTCACGTCGGTGCCGTTCTCGATCGCCTCGACGACCTTGCCCATGACGAGCACGAGCAGACGGTTGACCACGAAGCCGGGGCGGTCCTTGACGAGCACCGCCGTCTTGCGCAGCTTCTTGGTGATGGCGAACGCCGTCGCGAGCGCCTCGGGGCTCGTCTGCCCGGCCTGCACCACCTCGACCAGCGGCATCTGCGCGACCGGGTTGAAGAAGTGCAGCCCGACGACACGCTCGGGGTGCTCGAGGTCGGCAGCCATCTCCGTGACCGACAGGGCCGAGGTGTTGGTCGCGAGGATCGTCTCGGGGGAGACGACGGTCTCGAGCTCCGCGAACACCTTCTTCTTGAGCGAGAGGATCTCGGTGACGGCCTCGACGACGACGTCGCAGCTCGCGAACGCCTGCAGGTCCGTGGTGCCGTGCACCGAGGCGACGATGCGGGCCGCCGCGTCGGGCGTGAGGGTGCCGCGCCCCGCGAGCTTCTCGACGGTCGAGCGGACGTAGGCGAGGCCCTTGTCGACGCGTTCCTGGTCGAGGTCGCGCATCACGACGGGCACGCCGAGCCGCTGCGTGACGAGCAGGGCGATCTGCGCGGCCATGAGCCCCGCGCCGACGATGCCCACGCGGGTCACGGGACGGGCGAGCGCCGGGTCGGGTGCACCCTGCGGCTTCTTGCCGTGCGAGACCAGGTCGAACGCGTAGACGCTGGCCCGCATCTCGTCGCTCATGATGAGGTCGGCGAGCGCCTCGTCCTCGGCGGCGAACGCCTCCTCGCGCGTGGCGGTCCGGGCGTCGGCCAGCAGGTCGAGGGCCCGGTACGGGGCAGGCCGCGAACCGTGCACGACCGCGTCGAGGAACAGGCGGGTGGCACCGACGACGGCGTCCCACACGGGCTGCGGGTCGAGCTCGCGGCGGGGGACGACGATCTCGCCGCGGACCACGCGGGCGGCCCAGGCGACGGACTGCTCGAGGAAGTCGGCGGCGTCGAGGATCTCGTCGACGAGGCCCATCGCGTGCGCCTCGGCGGGCTTGAACGGCTTGTTCTGCGCGGGCCTGCGCAGGATCACGTCGACGGCCTTCTCGATGCCGACGAGGCGCGGCACGAGGTACGCGCCGCCCCAGCCGGGGACGAGGCCGAGCCCGGTCTCGGGCAGGGCGAGCGCCGCGGCGTCGGACGAGACGGTGCGGTAGTCGCAGTTGAGCGCGACCTCGAGGCCGCCGCCGAGCGCGAGCCCGTTGACGAACGCGAACGTCGGGACGCCCGCGTCGTGCAGGAGCCCGTACGCGGCGTGGCCCAGGCGGCCGAGCTCGAGCGCCTCGTCGCGGCTGCTGACGGCTCGGGCCCCGAGCAGGTCCGCCCCGGCGGCGAGGACGTAGGGCTTGCCGGTGACGGCGATCGCGGCGATCTCGCCGGCCGCGGCGCGCGCTCGCAGCTCGGTGAGGCGCTCGGCGAGCTCGGTCATGCCGACCGGTCCGAGCGTGTTGGGCTTGGTGTGGTCGAGCCCGTTGTCGAGGGTGACCAGGGCGAGGACGCCGGCGCCGTCGGGCATGACGACGTCGCGGACGAGGGAGTGGGTCACGCGCTCGGCGCGGGTGGTGGTCTCGGTCATGCTCAGGCCTCCAATTCGGCAGTGTCGGCGGTGACGTGCCCGGAGTAGTCGGCGTGGTGCGGGTTCTCCCAGATCACGGTCCCACCCTGGCCGAGGCCCACGCACATGGTGGTGATGCCGTAGCGCACCTCGGGGTGCTGCTCGAACTGGCGGGCGAGCTGGGTCATGAGGCGGATGCCCGACGAGGCGAGCGGGTGGCCCATCGCGATGGCGCCGCCGTACTTGTTGACGCGCTCGTCGTCGTCGGCGATGCCGTAGTGGTCGAGGAAGGCGAGCACCTGGACGGCGAACGCCTCGTTGATCTCGAACAGGCCGATGTCGTCGATCCTCAGGCCGGCGCGCTCGAGCGCCTTCTCGGTCGCGGGGATCGGACCCAGGCCCATGACCTCGGGTGCGACGCCCGCGAACGCGGAGGCGACCATGCGCATCCGGACGGGCATGCCGAGCGCGGCGGCGACGTCGCCCGACGCGAGAAGGGCCGCCGTGGCCCCGTCGGTCAGCGGCGAGGCGTTGCCCGCGGTGACGCGCCCGCCGGGACGGAACGGGGTCTTGAGGTTCGCGATGCCCTCGAGGGTCGTGTCGGGGCGGGGCAGCTCGTCGGCGGTGGCGAGGCCCCAGCCGCGCTCGGCCGAGCGGACGGCGACGGGCACGAGCTCCGGGCCGACGTCACCGTTGGCGACGGCCTTGGCGTACTTGGACTGCGAGGCGACGGCGTACGCGTCGGCGCGCTGCTTGGTCAGGTGCGGGAACCGGTCGTGGAGGTTCTCGGCGGTGACGCCCATGTTGAGCGCCTCGGCGTCGACCAGCCGCTCGGAGACGAAGCGCGGGTTGGGGTCCATGCCGGCGCCCATGGGGTGGTGGCCCATGTGCTCGACGCCGCCCGCGACGACGACGTCCTGCTGGCCGGCGGCGATGCCGGCGGCGGCGGTCGTCACGGCGGTCATGCCGCCGGCGCACATGCGCTCGATGGCGTAGCCGGGCACGGTGCGCGGCAGGCCGGCCAGGACGGCGACGGTGCGGCCGAGCGTGGCGCCCTGGTCGCCGGTCTGGGTGGTGGCTGCGACCGCGACCTCGTCGATGCGCTCGGGCGGCAGCTCGGGGTGGCGGCGCAGGAGCTCGCGCACCGCCTTGACGACGAGGTCGTCGGCGCGGGTCTCGGCGTAGAGGCCGTCGGGGCGGGCCTTGCCGAACGGGGTGCGGACCCCGTCGACGAAGACGACGTCGCGCAACGCTGCGCGACGGGCTGAAGTAGTCATGGAAGTACACGCTACCGCGAGTACGAGGTAAGTCAAGATACTGAGTCTCACCCTCCCGCTGGTTGAGCCCCGTCGAAACCTCGTTGAGACGACCTCGGCCCCACGAGAGGTTTCGACGGAGCTCAACCAGCCAGGGGAGTCGCTATTCGCCCCGGATCGCCGACGCCAGGGGTCCGCTGACCAGCCCGAGCTGCCACGCGCGGGCACCGCGTCCGCGCAGGAACTCTGAGACCGAGTCTGCGGTGATCTCGGCCGGGGGCGCCCAGCACAGCCGGCGCAGCGCGTCGGGCTGGAGCAGGTTCTCGACG
>CBINDH010000290.1:0-3861 GCA_966249365.1 uncultured Xylanimonas sp.
CGTCGAAACCACCGCCCCTGCCGGTTGAGCCCCGTCGAAACCGTTCCCGACCGAGAATGGACCCATGAGCACCTCCGCCGCCCTGCCCGAGGCACTGGCCGAGATCCGCGAGAGCTTCCTCGAGCTCGGCGAGCGCGACCGCCTGCAGCTCCTGCTCGAGTTCGCCAACGAGCTGCCCGACCTGCCCGAGCGCTACGCCACGCAGCCGGCGCTGCTCGAGAAGGTCGAGGAGTGCCAGTCGCCCGTGCGCGCGTTCGCCGAGATCGAGCCCGACGGCGTGCACTTCTACGCGACGGCCCCCCAGGAGGCGCCGACGACGCGCGGCTTCGCGTCGATCCTCGCCCAGGGCCTGACCGGCCTGACGCCGCAGCAGATGCTTGACGTACCGGACGACTTCGCGATGACGATCGGCCTGAACCGCGCGGTGAGCCCGCTGCGCCTGAACGGCATGACGGGCATGCTCACGCGCGCCAAGCGCCAAGTCCGCGAACAGCTCGCGGCGCTCACCCCGCGGAGTTGACGTACCAACGGTGACCGAACGGGTCCCGGAACACGACCATCCGCCCCTCGCCGGAGTCCTCCGGACCGCGATCGGGCAGCACGCCGGCGGCGACGACGCTCGCCGCGACGGCGTCGACGTCGGCCACGGAGAGCACCAGCGTCACGGCGTTGCCGCGCGCCGGGTCCGGCGGCGCCACGTTGTACTCCGGGTACTCGTCGGACATCATCCAGCGCACCCCGTCGAGGTGGAGCTCGACGTGGCCGACGCGGCCGTCGTCGTCGACGTACGGCTCGGACGCCACCGTCGCGCCGAGCACGTCGACATACCAGCGGATCGCCGCTCGGGTGTCCGGGACACAGATGTACGGGGTCAGCTCACTCATGGTTCGACCTCCTTCATGAAGGACCACAGCCCGCCTTCGCTGTCGAGGGCGCCGTACTCGCGCACGCCGTAGTCCATGTCCTGCGGCGGGTAGTGGATCGTGGCACCCGCGTCACGGACGCGGGCGTAGTGGGCGTCGACGTCGTCGACGTGGACGGCCATGCAGTGTGTGGCCGCTCCGAGCGTTGCGGGCGAGACGAGGCGCCCGTCGGCCGACTCGGGGTGCAGCCAGATCAGGCCGTCGCCGGCAAACACTTCCGCGTGGGCTGCCCGGCCCGTGGCGTCGCGGGCCAGCGGGCCGCGCGTGAAGCCGAAGACGTCCACGAGGAAGGCCTGCGCGGCCGGCAGGTCGCGGTAGACGAGCAGCGTGAGACGTCGCGACGCCGCAGGCTCGGTGTCGGGCAGCCCCGCCAGGACGCCGACGAGCTCGGCGTCGGTCGGTGCCCGGCCGCGCATCAGCCGCTCCTCGACCGCGCGCACCCGCTCCCGTTGCCGGCCCAGGTCGGTGAGACTGCGGTCGAGGTCGCGCAGGTGGCGCGACGTCAGCGCGAGCAGGTCGGCACCGTCCGGGTCGAGCTCGGCCAGGGGTGTGCCGAGGGCCCGGAGCAGCCGGATCCGGTAGAGCCGGTCGACGTGACCGGCCTCGTACCGCCGTCGTCCACCCGCGTCCCGGTCCGGGGCGAGAAGACCGAGCTCTTCGTAGTAGCGCAGCGTCCGCTCGGTGACGCCGGCACGCCGTGCCACCTCTCCGATGCTCTGGCTCATGGGCTCGACGCTAGGACCTGACGCCACGTCAGGTGCAAGACCTGCCCCGGCGCGGTCGACATCCGCCCTCCGGCTCGCAACCCGGCCGTCTGCGAGTCATCCCACGGATCTCGACGGCGGACGTCTGTCAGACCAGCGCGGCCGCCAGGGCCGACGCGGCGGTCGCGCCGAGGAGAGGGCCGACGACCGGTACCCAGGCGTAGGCCCAGTCGGCGTGCGACTTGCCGCGCATCGGCAGGAGCACGAACGCGATCCGGGCGCCGAGGTCGCGCGCCGGGTTCAGCGCCCAGCCCGTCGGGCCGCCCAGGGACGTGCCGATCGCCAGCACGACGAAGGCGACGGCGGCGTACCCGAGCGCGTCGTTGGCCGCCGGGTTGAGCAGCACGAACGTCACGAGCACGAAGGTGGCGATGGCCTCCGTCGCGACGTTCCAGCCATAGGACCGGATCATCGGCGCGGTGCAGAAGATGCCCCGGAACTCGGCCGGGTCGTGGTGCGTGTCGAACTGCTTCTTGAACGCGAGGTACGTCAGCGTGCAGCCGACGAGCGCCCCGGCGAGCTGGCCCACGACGTAGGGCACGGACTGACCGGGCGTGAGCTTGCCGGACAGGACGTCGGCGAGGGTGACCGCCGGGTTGAGGTGCCCGCCCGTGGGATGGGCGACCGACGCGCCGGCGAACACCGCGAACGCCCACGAGATGGCGGGCATGAGCGGCCCGGCACGGTGCCCGCTGGTCATGCGCAGCGTGGAGTTCGCGGAGGCCGACGTGCCGACGACCATCATGATGGCCGTCCCGAGCCCCTCCCAGAGGGCGACCTGGCCAGCGGTCACGGGACCCACCGTTCCCCGGCCCCGCGCGCGGACGTCGACGACGAGCGCCGCACCTGCGGTGGGTCGTGATGCGTGCAGATGGTTCTCTCCAGGTGAAGCAACGCCGCAGTCAGTTCGGCAGCGCCCGATGTTAGCGCTCACATTCTGGCACGACCGGGACGCCGGCTCCCAGCCGCCGACTGTCCGCAGCGCGCGTCAGCGTGACCGCAGGGCCTGGCGCCGCGCGATCACGCTGCACACGGTGAGCTGGAGCTGGTGGAACAGCACCACCGGCACCACGACCGCGCCCAGCACCGCCGCCGGGAGCAGCACGCCCGCCATGGGCAGGCCCGTGGCGAGCGACTTCGTGGACCCGCAGTGCAGCAGCGCGATGCGGTCCTCGACGTTCAGCCCGGCCGCCCGCCCGCCGAACCACGTCGCTGCCAGCAGCACCGCGAGCACGGCCGCGCACACGCCGAGCAGCGCGACGACGGTCCACGCGCTCAGCCCCTCCCAGGTGCCGGCAGCGGTCGCGGACGCCACCGCGCCGAGCACCACGAGCAGGATCGTGCCGCGGTCGACCGCGAGCGTCAGCGGACGGTGCGCCCGCACCCAGTCCCCGACCCACCGCTGTGCCACCTGGCCGACGACGAACGGCAGCAGCAGGGTCAGCAGCACCGCCCCGACACGGTCCAGCCCGACGGCGCCGGCTCCCCCGCCCGCGGCGACGTCGTCGGACATCAGCCACAGGACCAGCAGCGGCGTGACGAGCATGCCGAGCAGGTTGGACACCGTCGCGCCGCACAGCGCGCCCGGCACGTTGCCGCGTGCGATGGAGACCATCGCCACCGACGACTGCACCGTGGACGGCAGCAGGCACACGTAGAGGATGCCGAGCGCCATCTCACGGCCCAGGAACCCCTCGGTCACGGCGCGCGCGACCACGCCCACCGCGGGGAACGCGACGAACGTCGCCGCGAGGATCGACGACTGCAGGCGCCAGTGGCGCAGCCCCGCGATCACCTCGCGGACCGGCAGGCGCGCCCCGTAGAGCAGGAAGAGCAGCACCACCGCGACCGTCCCGGCGGTGTCGATCCCCCGCAGCGCCCCGGGACCGAACGGCACCACGAGGCCGAGCAGCAGGGTGGCGAGCAGCGCGACGATGAACGGGTCGACCCAGGCCTTCAGGACGCGCTGCACCCGCGCGACACTAACCGACGGGCTCGGCCGGCGGGGCGTCAGCGCTGGACGCGCGCGCTGCCGCCGCCCGCGAGCTTCGCGACCTCCGCGAGCGTCGCGGTCGTGGTGTCCCCCGGCGTCGTCATCGCGATGGCCGCGTGCGCGGCCCCGTACTCGACGGCCTGCTGCAGCGTGTCGAGCTCCATGAGCCCGTACGCCAGCC
>CBINDH010000291.1:0-3841 GCA_966249365.1 uncultured Xylanimonas sp.
CCGCCACCAACGTGCCGATCAACCTCGAGGCGGCGCGCGTCGAGAAGCTGCTCGGAACCTCGATCCTCCCCCACGTGCACGCCGCGTTCTCGGTCGGCGCGCTCATCGGCAGCGGCGTCGCCGCGACGACGTCCACGCTCGGCATCCACGTCGCCTGGCACATCATCGGTGCCGCCGTCGTCGTCACGGTCGGCCGCGCGTTCCTCATCGCCCCCGGCACGGCGCTGGCCGAGCCCCCGGCGCGCACCGCGCGCTCGGGCGAGGTGCAGCGCGTCTCCGCGCAGCACGAGGCCGGCAGCGTGCTGCGCGCCTGGACCGAGCGCCGCACCCTTCTCATCGGCCTCGTCGTCCTCGCCGCCTCCATGTCGGAAGGCGCGGCGGCGAACTGGCTCAACCTCGGCGTCGTCGACGGGTTCGCGACGCGCGAGGCGGTCGGCGCCGCGGCCTACGGCACGTTCGTCGTCGCGATGCTCACCGTCCGGCTGCTGGGTGCGGGGCTCATCGACCGCTTCGGACGCGTCGCCGTGCTGCGCGTCTCGGGCGTGTCGGCGCTGCTCGGCCTCCTCGCCTTCGGCCTCTCCCCCGCCCTCCCGCTCGCGTGGGTCGGCATCGTGCTGTGGGGCCTCGGCGCCGCGATGGCATGGCCGCTGGGCACCGCAGCGGCGGCCGACGAGCCCACCAAGGCCGCAGCCCGCGTCTCGGTCGTGAGCTCGTTCGGCTCGATCGCGTCGCTGTCGATGCCGCCCGTCCTCGGCCTGCTCGCCGACTCGTGGGGCGTGCGCAACGCGCTGCTCGTCATCACGGTCGCGATGGTGGTCAGTCTCGCGGCAGCCGGCCAGGTGCGGCCCGAGCAGCGGCCCGGCCCTGCGGCGTCCGACGGGCTCCCGCAGACGCCGTCAGGCGCTGCTCCGGGCGAACAGGTCCGCCAGGGTCTCGACGATGCGCACGTCGCCGTCGAGCCAGTCGACGTCGAAGAGGCGGTCGGCGTCTAGCCAGCGCAGCTCGTCGTGCTCGACGAGCGGTGCGGGGTCGCCGTCGGCCACCCGCGCGAACCACAGGCGCATCACGTGGCGGTCGGTGATGATCCAGCCGCCGTCGTCGGGCCCCTCGAGCTCGTCACCGAGCTCGACGGCGATCCCCAGCTCCTCGCTCAGCTCGCGGAGCAGCGCCGCCACCGGGGTCTCCTCGCCGTCGACCTTGCCACCCGGGAACTCCCAGCGGCCCACCAGCTCGAGCGGCTGCGAGCGCCGCGCCGCGAGCAGCCGGGTGGGTGCGACGACGTCGTCGACGATCACGGCCGCGACCACCAGCCGCCTCGGGGCGGAGTCAACGGGGTCGAAGCCGGGTGTCATGCACCGAGTGTGCCATCCCCTGGCCCCGGGTCGTGTCGGACCGGGGCCTGACCTGGCCCGGACAGACGGGCGCCGGGCGTTCGTCGTGGCGAACGCCCGGCGCCGATGTCCGGTGGCGGATGCGACCGCGGCGATGCCGCGTCTCAGGCGTAGTACCCGGCCTGGCGGGCCCACGCGACAGCCTCCGCGCGGGTCGACACGCCGATCTTCCGGTACACGCTGCGAACCTGGGACTTCACGGTGTTGCGCGTGACGAACAGCTTCGTCGCGATCTGCTCGAGGGTCACGTCCTCGCGCAGGTTCGACAGGATCACCTGTTCACGACGGGTCAGCGGGTTCACGGACGCAGCAGGAGCGGTGCGCTCCAGCTCGATGATGCTCATGTGCTCCTCCTGGGGCAGCCGGTCGGCCTCGGGGGTGACCGACCTGCGATGTGCTGCTGTTCAATGAGAGGAGCGAGGGGTCAGATCATGACGCGGAAGCGCAAACTTTTCGTCAGATTCGCCACACTTTCCTCTGACCTGCGGTTTTAGGGGCCCTTGCGCGCCTCTCTGCGCTTGCGAGTCAGAGCAGACGTGTTATGTCAGTCGGCGAGCTCGGCGTATTCGGTGGCGTCGAGCAGCTCGCCGAGCGAGGTGACCTCGACCTTGAAGAGCCAGCCGGCACCGAACGGGTCCGCGTTGACGAGGGCCGGGTCGTCGACGACCGCCTGGTTGACCTCGACGACCGTCCCGGTCACCGGGGAGAACAGCTCCGAGACGGATTTGGTCGACTCGATCTCGCCGACGACGGCACCGGCCTCGATGTCCGCGCCCACCTCGGGCAGCTCGACGTAGACGACGTCGCCGAGGGCGTCGGCGGCGTGCGAGGTGATGCCGACGACGGCGGGCGACGACGCGTCGACCCACTCGTGCTCGCGCGAGTACTGCAGGTGCTCGGGGTAGCTGGCCATGAGGTCTCCTAGTACGGGTGGTCCGGTGACGAGGGTAGGGCTAGGCCGACGGGCGGCGGTAGAACGGCAGCGGCACGACCGTGAACGGCTCGTGCCGGCCGCGCACGTCGACGGCGAGCTCGGTGCCCTCGGCCGAGACCTCCGGGGTCACGTACGCCATCGCGATCGGGTAGCCGAGCGTGGGGCTCGGGGCCGCCGACGTCACGACCCCGACGCGGGTCCCCGCCGGGGTGACGACGTCGTACCCGGCGCGGGCTGAGCGGCGACCCTGGCCGCGCAGGCCGACCAGGACGCGCGCGGGCGGCGACACCTTCCGTGCGGCCAGCGCGGCGCGGCCCACGAACTCGACCGGGTTGCCGTCGGCGTCGACCTTGTCGAGGCGGACGACGCGGCCCAGCCCGGCCTCGTACGGCGTCGTCGTCGTGTCGAGCTCGTGGCCGTACAGCGGCATGCCCGCCTCGAGGCGCAGCGAGTCGCGCGCGGCGAGACCTGCGGGGACCAGTCCGTGCGGCTCCCCCGCCGCGAGCGCGGCCCGCCACAGCGCGACGGCGTCGTCGTTCGCGACGAACAGCTCGAAGCCGTCCTCCCCCGTGTACCCGGTGCGCGCGGCGAGACCCTGGGCGCCGGTGGTCAGCGTGACCGGGACCGCGGCGTAGTACGGCAGGCCCCGCACCGCGTCGGCGTCGGCCCGCGTGGTGAGTCCGACGACGATCTCCGCGGCGCGCGGGCCCTGGACGGCGATGAGCGCCGTCTGCGCCGAACGGTCCGTGACGACGACGTCGAAGCCCGCGGCGCGCTCCACGAGCTCACGGGAGACGAGCTCGGCGTTGCCCGCGTTCGCGACGACGAGGAAGTGCTCGTCCGCGAGCCGGTAGACGATGAGGTCGTCGAGCACGGAGCCGTCCTCGGCGCAGATCATCGAGTACTTGGCCCGCCCGACGGCGATGGCGGCCGCGTTGCCGACCAGCGCGTGGTCGAGCGCGGCGGCGGCCTGAGGGCCCTCGAGGTGGATCTCCCCCATGTGGGAGAGGTCGAACAGGCCCGCGGCCTCGCGGACGGCACGGTGCTCGGCCAGGTCGGACGTGTACCGCAGCGGCATGTTCCAGCCGCCGAACTCGGTCAGGCTCGCGCCCGCCGCCTGGTGCTCGGACTCGAGCGGGGTGGACTTCATCTGGAGCACTCCTCAGGCGTACGACTCGACGGGCGGGCAGGAGCAGATCAGGGTGCGGTCGCCGCGCGCCGCGTCGATGCGGCGGACGGGCGGCCAGTACTTCGCGCCACGCAGCGCCGGCACGGGGTAGGCGGCGAGGCTGCGCGGGTAGGGGTGCGTCCACTCGTCGGCCGTGACGGACGCGGCGGTGTGCGGTGCGTTGTGCAACGGGTTGTCGTCGGCGGGCCACTCCCCCGCGCCGACGGCGTCGATCTCGGCCTTGATCTGCACCATCGCGTCGACGAACCGGTCGAGCTCGGCGAGGTCCTCGGACTCGGTGGGCTCGACCATGAGCGTGCCCGCGACCGGGAAGCTGAGGGTCGGCGC
>CBINDH010000292.1:0-3838 GCA_966249365.1 uncultured Xylanimonas sp.
GAGCGCCGCACCCGTCGCGACGCCGCAGCCCGCCATCGAGCCGATGCCGACGACAAGCACCCGCCGGCACCCTGTCGGCCCCTCGTGCCGCGCGACGACGTCGACGCCGTCGAGCTCGCTGACCGCCGGGATGGACTCCACCAGCGCGCTCTTCGGGTACCGCACGACCGTCGGGGCGTCGTCGACGTCGACGGCCGCGCGCAGGGCCGCACGCAGCGTCGCCTCGTCGCGCGGAGCGGCCAGGCGCAGACCCGGCACGATGCGCAGCATCGCCATGTCCCACATGCCGTTGTGGCTGGCCCCGTCGTCCCCGGTGAGGCCCGCACGGTCGAGCACGAACGTCACGCCCGCCTTGTGCAGCGCCACGTCCATGAGCACCTGGTCGAACGCACGGTTGAGGAACGTCGCGTACACGGCGACCACCGGGTGCAGCCCGGCGAACGCCATGCCCGCCGCCGAGGTGACCGCATGCTGCTCGGCGATGCCGACGTCGAAGGTGCGCTCGGGGAACTCCTGCGCGAAGGGGGCCAGACCGACCGGGTGCAGCATCGCGGCGGTGATCGCGACGACGTCCGGGCGACGCCGCGCGATCCTGACGATCTCGTCCGCGAAGACCGACGTCCACCCGAACCGCGACGGCGCGACGGGGAGCCCCGTCTCGGGGTGGATGGTGCCCACGGCGTGGAAGCGGTCGGCGACGTCCTCCTCGGCGGGCCGGTACCCGTGGCCCTTCTCGGTGATGGCGTGCACGATCACCGGTCGGCCGTAGTCGCGGGCGAGGTTGAGCGCGCGCTCCATCGCGACCTCGTCGTGCCCGTCGATCGGCCCGATGTACTTGATGCCGAGGTCCTCGAACATGCCCTGCGGTGCGACGACGTCCTTGAGGCCCTTCTTGAGGCCGTGCAGCGCCTGGAACGCGAACCGTCCAGGGGCACCCGAGCGGTACAGGGTGCGCTTGCCCCAGCCGAGCACCTGCTCGTAGCCGCGCGTGGTGCGCAGCGTGTCGAGGTGATGGGCCAGGCCGCCGATCGTCGGCGAGTAGGAGCGGCCGTTGTCGTTGACGATGATGACCAGGCGCCGGTCGGACTCGGCGATGTTGTTCAGCGCCTCCCACGCCATGCCGCCCGTCAGGGCGCCGTCGCCGACGACCGCGACCACGTGCCGGTCGTGCAGGCCCCGCACCCGGTTGGCCTTGGCGATGCCGTCGGCCCAGCTCAGCGCCGTCGAGGCGTGGGAGTTCTCGACGACGTCGTGCTCGGACTCGCTGCGCGACGGGTAGCCGGACAGGCCGCCGCGCTTGCGCAGCGCGGAGAAGTCCTGCCGGCCCGTGAGCAGCTTGTGCACGTAGGACTGGTGCCCGGTGTCGAAGACGACGGTGTCCGTCGGGGAGTCGAACACGCGGTGCAGCGCGATGGTGAGCTCCACGACGCCGAGGTTCGGCCCCAGGTGACCGCCGGTGCGCGAGACGTTGCGCACGAGGAACTCGCGGATCTCAGCGGCGAGAGCCGGAAGCTGCTGGGGCGTCAGTCGCCGCAGGTCTGCGGGCGAGGTGATACCGGCCAACAGGCCCATGTGCACTTCCCTTCGGACGGCCGCCCCGGCACGCGGGTCGAACCCAGCAAGCCTAGGCCCCTACGCCCCTGCGCGAGCACCCGCGCGCCACCGACGCGCACTCGATCTGCACTCGACCGCCACGTCGCGGGCCCCGCCGATAGGCTCGTCACCGCCGACGGGCACACCCCACCGTCGGCACGAGTGCGCGCCGTCGCGGCGCCGCCCCTTCTGGAGGAGCCCATGCGCTTTCTCGCCGGGCAGCAGCCCACTACCGACCTCACCTACGGCGACGTCTTCCTCGTCCCGTCCCGCTCGGACGTCACGAGCCGGTTCGACGTCGACCTGTCGACGACGGACGGCACCGGCACGACCGTGCCCATCGTCGTCGCGAACATGACGGCCGTCGCCGGCCGCCGCATGGCGGAGACCGTCGCCCGGCGCGGCGGGCTCACGATCATCCCGCAGGACATCCCCGCGGACGTCGTCGCCGACGTCGTCGCCGGGGTCAAGTCCAAGGACCCCGTCGTCGAGACGCCCGTGACCGTCGGCCCGCACGACACCGTCTCGACGGTGCTGACGCTGCTCGGCAAGAGGTCGCACCGCGCGGCCGTCGTCGTCGACGAAGGCCGCCCCGTCGGCGTCGTCACCGAGGCCGACTGCGGCGGCACCGACCGTTTCACCCAGGTGGAGCGCGTCATGTCGACCGACCTCGTGGTGCTCGACACGGCCGAGGTCGAGGCCAACGGCCTGCCGATGACCTTCGAGAAGATGCACGCCGCGAAGGCCGAGCTCGCGGTCGTCGTCCGCGAGGGCCGCCTCGTCGGCGTCCTGACCCGCAAGGGCGTCGTCCGGTCCACGATCTACTCCCCCGCGCTCGACGGCGACGGCCGCCTCCGCATCGGCGCGGCCGTCGGCATCAACGGCGACGTCGCCGCCAAGACCCGCGACCTGCTCGACGCCGGGGTCGACGTGCTCGTCGTGGACACCGCGCACGGGCACCAGGCCAAGATGCTGCAGGCCCTCGACGCCGTCCGCTCCGTGTCGCCGACCGTGCCGGTCGTCGCAGGCAACGTGGTCACGGCCGACGGCGTGCGCGACCTCGTCGCCGCCGGAGCCGACATCCTCAAGGTGGGCGTCGGCCCCGGCGCCATGTGCACGACGCGCATGATGACCGCCGTCGGCCGCCCCCAGTTCTCCGCGGTGCTCGAGTGCGCCGCCGCCGCGCGCGAGCTCGGCAAGCACGTGTGGGCCGACGGCGGCGTGCGGCACCCGCGCGACGTCGCCCTCGCGCTCGCCGCCGGCGCCTCCCAGGTCATGATCGGCTCCTGGTTCGCGGGCACGTACGAGTCGCCCGGCGACCTGCACGACGACGGCACCGGCCGCCTCTACAAGGACTCCTTCGGCATGGCGTCCGCCCGGGCCGTCGCCGCGCGCACCGCAGGCGAGGGCACGGCGTTCGACCGCGCCCGGAAGGCCCTGTACGAGGAGGGGATCTCCACCGGGAAGATGTACCTCGACCCGGCCCGGCCGGGCGTCGAGGACCTGCTCGACGAGATCACCTCGGGCCTGCGGTCCGCGTGCACGTACGCGGGGGCACGCACCCTGGCCGAGTTCGCCGAGCGGGCCGTCGTGGGGCTGCAGAGCGCCGCGGGCTACGCGGAGGGGATGCCGGTCCCGACGTCCTGGTGAGTGGCGCGGTCACTCCCACCGCCACGTGTCCAGCACCTGCTCGATGAGCTCGTCGCCGTTCCCGTACGGAGTCACGACCGCGATGACGAACAGGCGGACCTCATCGGCGCCCGGCGTGTACGAGTGCGGCGCGAACGCCGTGATGAACGCCTTCGTCTGGGTGATGTTCGACGTGGAGTCGATCCGGGTGACGTTCGCCGGGACGCCGTCGAGGGTGACCTCCTCGTGCAGGGAGACGACCTCACCGGCGTCGGGGAAGTACCAGCCCGCCAGGGAGTCGACGACAGCGCCCACATCCGTCCCCGGCGCCCAGGAGTCCGACGTCGTGACGCGTACCGGCTCCACCTGGACCTGGCCGTAGACGGTGCCGAAGCCCGTGGGCACCACCGTGCCGTCGTAGATCTCGCCCCAGAGCTCCAGCTCGCCGACGCACAGCGCGGTGTCCTCGTCGGAGACGTTGTTCACGAAGAGCGCCGGTCCCTCGTACGACCAGCACGGCGTCTCGATCACCTGCCCGGAGACGGCGGAGTAGACCTCCTCGGGATCCACGGACTCCGTGGGGGTCGGGGCCGCCGCCGGCGACGCGGCCGCCCGG
>CBINDH010000293.1:0-3803 GCA_966249365.1 uncultured Xylanimonas sp.
CGATGACGATCTTGGGCGACCCGATCGAGTTCAGCCGCTGCTCGAGCGCCGTGACCTGGATGTTGTACGCCTCGTAGCAGTCCAGTGCGAGGCGCTCGGCGTCGTCGGGCACGAACGGGAACCGGTCCACGTGCCGCCGGAGCCCGATGTCGCCCGACGGCGGCGCGAGCTCGAAGCCCACCGTGCGGAACGAGCCGGTGCGTGCGGCGAGCGTGCGGCGGTTGTCGTCGAAGCTGCCCTGCCGCAGCCGCTCCTGCCGCAGCCGGTCCAGGTCGACGTCGACGACCGTGCGCCGCGGCCCGTCGGGGAAGCGCTCGGACTCGCCCAGCAGGTCGCCGCACTCGTAGACCATCGTCTGGCCGTCCCACGACAGGTCCGTCGACGACTCGCCCTGCGACGCCGCCGCGTAGACGTACGCCGCGCTGCAGCGGTAGGACGTGGACCGCACCAGCAGCCGCCGGTCCTCCGCGCGTGCCACCGTGATGGGCGACGCCGACAGGTTCAGCAGGACCGTCGCCCCGGCCAGCGCGGCCTCGGCCGACGGCGGGATCGGCACCCACATGTCCTCGCACACCTCGACGTGGACCTTCAGGCCCGCGACGTCGGACGCCTCGAAGATGAGGTCCGGCCCGAACGGCACGTCCTCGCCGAGCACGCGGATCGCCCCGCCGCGCCGGTCGTCGCCCGGCGCGAACCAGCGGCGCTCGTAGAACTCGCGGTAGTTGGGCAGGTACGACTTGGGCGCGACGCCCAGGATGCGGCCCCGGTGCACGACGGCGGCGCAGTTGAGCACCCGGTTGCCCGCCTCGAGAGGCACCCCCACGACCAGCACCGTCATCAGGTCGGTCGAGGCGTCGACGACGTCGGCCAGCGCGTCCGCCGCGGCCTCCAGCAAGGGGTCCTGCAGGAACAGGTCGTCGACGGCGTAGCCCGTCAGGCACAGCTCGGGGAAGACGGCGACGGCCACGCCCTCGTCGTGGCACGCCCGCGCCTGCTCGATCACCGCCGCCGCGTTGGCCGCCGGGTCGGCGACACGAACCGGCACCGTCACGGCTGCGACCCGCGCGAACCCGTGGGAGTAGGACGACCAGAAACCGCTGGAACCCATGCCCGCAGTCTGCCGGACACGCCCGGGACCTGCAGACTCGCGGGTACCGGCCGCCTCTGGCCGCGGGCCGGCGCCGAGCGTAGGACCCCGTCACGCAATCCGGCCGAAACCGTGGCCGATCCGTACGCTCACGCGCCGCCTCCGCTGCCGGAGGTGGGGGGCGTCCGGCGGGTGGTGTGACGGATCCCCATGGTCGGGCGCCGATGGGCCAGGGGTCTGGGCCGTTAGGGTTCCGGCATGACGGTGGTGCGTGCTGGCCGGTTGCTTCTCCTGACACTCGTGGCTGCGGGGCTCGCCCTCGTGGGGCTCGCCGCGCCCGCGAGCGCGCACGACCGGCTCCTGTCCTCCGACCCCGCCGACGGCGCCACCGTCGTCGCGCTGCCCGCCGCGATCACGCTCGAGTTCAGCGACGAGATCGTCCCGACCGGCACCCAGGTCGTGGTGACGTCGGACGGCGCCGACGTCGGTGCCGCTCCCGTCCAGGTCGACGGCGCCACGGTGACCGCCGCGCTCCCGCCCGACCTCGCGAACGGCAGCTACAGCGTCGCCTGGCGGGCCGTCTCGGCGGACGGTCACCCCATCGAGGGGTCGTTCGCGTTCGTCCTCGCGGTCCCCGAGCCGGAGCCCACGACGTCGCCCGAGCCGACGGCGACGGCGTCGGGCCCGGCATCGGACGCCCCCGCGAGCGACCAGCCGACCGGCGTCGCGTCCGCGGTCCCGGCGGCCGGTGACGCCACGACGCCCGACGCCACCCCGGAGGCCGAGCCGGGCCCGTCGCGCACGCCGGTCGTCGGGCTGATCGCGGGTCTCGCCGTCGTCGCCACGGCCGCCGCCCTGGTGCTGCGCCGTCGGAACGGCATGCGCGGCTTCGGCCCGCCCGGACAGGACTGAACGGGCCGGCCGGCCCGCCCGGTCAGGGCACCCGGTCCTCGAGCAGGGCTCGGGCCGCGTCGTACTGCGCCTCGGTGAACGAGCTCGCGTAGCGGACCGACTCCGCGCCCAGCAGCAGGGCGACGGCGTCCGCGGACCTCTCGATGCCCTCGCCGCCGAAGATGCCGTCGAGGTGCGCCTCGAACTGAGGCAGCGACCAGCCGGACGCCGCCATCGCGCGGTTCTGGTGCACGTGGCCGATCTCGTGCCGCAGCACGTCCTTGGTCTGCTCGATCCGCCCGTCGAGCCGCTGCGCGTGGAGGATGATCGTCTCCGACCCGGGGATCCACACCCCGCCCAGGTGGCCGTGCGGGTCGCCCCACTCGATCGTCGCGGTGGAGCCGCCCGGCAGCGTGTCGAGGAACGCCTCGGCCGCCGCGCGGAAGTCGGTGGGCTCGTCCGCCGCGGGCGGGTCTTGTGGGGAGGGTGTCGGAGCGGCCGGACGGGCCGGGGCCGGAGGGGCGGCCGGCGGGGCGGCGGTCGGGGCGGCGGTCGGACGCGCAGCGGGAGCAGGGACGGCCTCCGGCACCGCGGTCGTCGGTGCCGGAGCAGGTGCCACCGGTGCCGCGGTCGCGACCGCCGCGGGCGACGGTGCGGCCGGGTTGCCCCGGAACCACGCCTCGGCGGACGCCGTCAGCGCGCGCTCCCACGCCCTGGCGGCCCTGGTCAGGTCGACGTCACCGTCGGCGGCGTCCCGACGCTCCGAGGCGCGCGACGCGGCGTCGGCGTCGTCGATGGTCCGGACCGTGAGCCCGACGACGGCGGCCTGCCGTCCCTGGCCGGACGCCTGGCCGGGCGGCAGGAGCCCCGCGTCGTCGAACCCACCGGAGACGACGACGAGCAGCGCCGTCGTCGTGGCGGCGACGGCGCTGACGAACCACGTGCGAGCGTGGCGCAGCGGGGACCTCCCAGGTAGGACCTGCCCCATCGTGGCCCGAGCGAGCCCGATCCGCGCGCCGAGCGGACGACATCCGCGGCAGCCGATCATGCTCGATCCGCCAGACACAGCCGCGACAAGTCGCGGATTTTCGCGAGTGTTCCCTAGGGTGGACCCAGTCCTCCCGGCGAGCAGCCGCGGAAGGCTCTCAACGTGACAACGAAGGGAAATCCATGTCGCTCAACAAGTCCGAGGTTGTCTCGGCGATCGCCGCGAAGTCGGGCCTGACCAAGGCGGACGCGGAGAACGCGCTCAACGCGTTCCAGGACGTGCTGGTCGAGTCGCTCGCCAAGGGCGAGGCCGTGAAGCTCACGGGCCTGCTCTCCGTCGAGCGCGTCGAGCGCGCCGCGCGCACGGGCCGCAACCCGCGCACGGGCGAGGAGATCCAGATCCCCGCCGGCTTCGGCGTGAAGGTCTCCGCGGGTTCGGTCCTCAAGAAGGCCGTCTCCGAGTGAACTGACCCAGGTCAGACGGAAGGCCCGCCCCGCGCTACGGCGACGGGGCGGGCCTTCGGCTTTGTCAGCCGGTCTACAGGTCGTCCGTCTTCTCGATGTAGCGCATCGCGGCCCAGCCGATCGGCACGCTCGCCCAGTACGAGACGACACGGAACAGCACCGTGACCGACGCGGCCACCGCCCACGGGACGCCCGCGGCGGCCAGGCCCGTGGTGAGGGCGAACTCGACACCGCCGACACCGCCGGGGGTGGGGACCATGGCGCCGACGGTGTTGCCGACGAGGTAGATGACGGCGACGTCGACGATCCCGAGCGGTGTGCTGAACGCCTGGAGCGCGGCCTGGAAGGCGAGCACGTACCCCATCGTCATGAT
>CBINDH010000294.1:0-3802 GCA_966249365.1 uncultured Xylanimonas sp.
GTGCACCGCGACGTACACGACCGTGAACGCGTGGGACAGCGGGTTCCAGGGCGAGATCGTCATCACGGCCGGCGCGTCCGGCGTCCAGGGGTGGGCGGTCACCGCACCCGCCGGTCTCGTGACCAGCAACTACTGGGGCGGCAAGCTGTCGGCCGGGGTGTTCACCCCGGAACCGTGGAACGCGAACCTCGCCGCGGGGGCCACGGCGACCGTGGGGTTCGTCGCCATCGGGACCCCGCCGGCGAACGGTTCGCTGCCCTGCAGCTGACCGTCGTCGCATCGTCGAGGGCCGTGGTCGCGTCGTCCGCGGCCACGGCCCTCGCCGTGCGCACCCCGCCACCGGGCCTCCACGGAACTCTCACCACCTGACCAGCAGGAACGCGGCACCAGCACTAATGTCACGGTTGTGTCACAGACGCCTCCCCGGCATGCCGGCCAGCTCCGCTCGCACCGGGTCCGCCGCGCCGTCGCGCTGACGCTGACGGGCGCCCTGTGCCTCGGCGGCGCGGGCGTCGCGACCGCCTACGTCAACCTGCAGATGAGCCTGCGCCCGTCCTCCGACGTCGACGCCTTCCTCGCCGACCGGACCGACCGGCCCACCCTCGCGCCGCCCGACCCGAACGACCCGAACGCCGGCCGGCCCATGAACATCCTCGTCATGGGCACCGACTACCGCGGCGACGGCAACGCGGCGCTCACCGGGGACGACGAAGAGGGCTTCCGGGCAGACACGACGATCCTGGTCCACGTCTCGGGGGACCGGAGGTGGATCGAGATCGTCTCCATCCCGCGCGACTCCCAGGTCCGCATCCCGTCGTGCAAGCTTCCCGACGGCGGCGAGTCCAGCCCGCGGCGCGGCGTCAAGTTCAACGAGGCCTTCTCGATCGGCGGCGGGGGAGACGCCGTCATGGACGTCACCGGGGCCGCCGCATGCACCATCGCCACCGTCGAGAGCCTCACCGGCGTTCGGATCACCGACCACGTCGTCGCCGAGATGACCGGTGTCGTCGACGTCGTCAACGCCATCGGCGGCGTGCCGATGTGCTTCTCCGAGCGGGTCTTCAGCGACCACAGCGTCAGCCTCGACGTCGGGCCCGGCCGCGTGAACCTCGACGGAACCCAGGCCATCAACTTCCTGCGGGCCCGCAAGGGCGAGGGCATGGGGCTCGAGCTCGGCAGCGACCTCATGCGGATCGAGCGGCAGCAGGCCTTCGTCGACTCGATGATGCGGGCCGTGCTCGCGCAGGGCGTCATCACCGACGTGCCGCGCCTCTACCGCACGGTCGAGGCGGTGCTGCGGTCGATCTCGACCAACCCCGAGCTGTCCGACGTCGCATCGCTCGCCGGGCTCGCCTGGAGCCTGCGAGGCATCGACCCGAACAACATCGTGTTCACCCCGCTCCCGGTCGACGACGTCATCGTGGGCGGCGAACGCAGCGGCGCCATCACGTGGCGCACGTCCGAGACCGACGCGATCTGGGCGCGCATCGCCGCGGGCGACCCGCCTCCTGGTGTGACGCTGGCACCCGCCGACGGCGGTGGGTCTGGTGCGACGGACGGTGCGAGCGCGGGTGCCGGCGACGGCGGTGCCGGTGCGGGGGACGGCGGAACGGGTGACGGCGGCGGTGAGGGCGCGGCGGGCGATTCCTCGTCCGAGCCGGGCGGCGCCGACGGGGGAGCGGCCCCGGAGACACCCACGCCGTCGCCCACGCCGACGCTGCGGGACGGCGTCTGCGGATGACCCGCTGAGGGTCGTGGGCCTGGAAAGTCAGGCGCTGTGCGGGTCGGTGGCTCCGCCTGGCGTTGAGCCGTCGGGCGGGGCGTCGTGTGCGCGATGGACGGCCTGCGTGGCCGGCATGGGGCGTCGTCGCGCACGGAGCCGGCGTGGGCCGTGCCGCCGCGCACGCCTGACCGGCCCTGTTCTGCCGCGGGCCGACGGCGGGGAGCGCCGCCGCCCGCCACGGCGACGTGTCCGGAGCGGCGCGGGGACGACTTCGAGCCCAGCGCCACAGCGACGCGCCCGGTGAGAGCTGGCCGGGCCGACGGCATCGAGCGGGGCGTGGCGCGCCGCCCGCCTCGGAAATGGTGTCCGGCGAGCGGTGCGACGTCGTCGAGCGCTGTGCGCCACCGTGACGCGCTCGCCCGAGACGGGCTGGGCTGACGGCATCGAGCGGGGTGTGGCGCGCCGCCCGCCTCGGAGAGGGTGTCCGGCGAGCGGTGCGACGTCGTCGAGCGCTGTGCGCCACAGCGGCGTGCCCGGCGAGACGGGGCGTGGCGCAGCGCGCCGCGACCTCGCGACCTTCGCGCCGAGGCGCTAGCCGGGTGCCCGCACCGCGGCTAGGTTCCGGCGGTGCCCACCCCTCGCCCTCGCCACGCAGCGCGCACGCGCGCCCGTGTGGCGCGCCCACGACGGGCAGGTACGGCGCGCCCACGACGGACGGGCGCGCCGCGCCACGGGAGCCGCCCCCGGCCCCGCCGCGTCGCGCGGGGTCTGGCGCTCGCGCTGACGAGCGTCCTCGTGTTCGGGCTCGCGACGGGCTGTGCGCTGTACCTTGACCTTCGCTCGGGGCTCCAGGTCTCCGACGTCGACGCGCTGCTGGGCGACCGCGGCGACCGTCCCGCGATCCCCGCGGACCCGGACGACCCGTTCGCGGGCGACGGCCTCACGATCCTCGTCATGGGCACCGACTACCGCGGCGACGGCAACGCCGCGATCGCGGGGGAGGGCGACGAGTTCCATTCCGACACCACGTTGCTCGTGCACGTCGCCGGGGACCGCGAGCACGTCGAGGTCGTCTCCATCCCGCGAGACTCGCTCGTCGACATCCCCGCCTGCCCGCTGCCGGGCGGTGGCGAGAGCCGCCCGCGCCGCGGCGCGATGTTCAACTCGGCGTTCGCGATCGGCGGCGGCGCGACGCGCGACCTCACCGGGGCGGCCGCCTGCACGATCCTCACCGTCGAGCACAACACCGGGGTGCGCATCACCGACCACGTCGTCGTCATGATGAACGGCGTCGTCGGCATCGTCGACGCCGTCGGCGGCGTGCCGATGCACCTGCCCGAGCCGGTGCGCGGCAACGACCACGTCACCCTCGACCTGCCCGCCGGCGACGTCCGGCTCGACGGCGTTCAGGCCATCAACTTCCTGCGCGCCCGAGGTGGGCAGGGCATGGGGCTCGAGCTGGGCAGCGACCTGGCGCGCATCGCCCGCCAGCAGGCGTTCGTCGACGCGATGGTTCGCGAGATCTTGGCCCAGAACGTCGTGACCGGCCCGGCGCAGGTGCTGCGGCTGGCCGAGGCTGTGCTGGCGTCGGTCTCGCCGGGGCGGGGGCTCGCGAGCCCGGCCCAGCTCGGCGGTCTCGCGTGGAGCCTGCGCGGCCTCCGCCCGGAAGCCATCGTCTTCACCGAGCTGCCGGTGGCGCCGGCGCCGAGCGACCCGAACCGCGTCGTCTGGGTGGGCCCTGAGTCCGACGCGATCTGGGAGCGCATCGCCGCGGGCGAACCCCCACCGGCGCTCCCACCCCGCTCGCAGACGCCGCCGCTCGGCGATGAGCCGCAGACTGAACCGTAGGTTCGGCAATGGGCTGCGAGTTCGGCATTCCCTTCTGCCGAATCCAGGGCCCTTTGCCGAACCCAGCGTTTTCTGCCGAACTCAGTGCGCAGCAGCCAGGGACGCCCAGACCGTGGTCGCGACCGGCCAGCCGGGTGCGTGGGGCTGCCCGGGTTGGCCGGGCTGTGCCGGACGGGGGTGCCGGTCAGTGGGCGCGCGCAGCAGCGTTCGGTGAGCGTGCGGGTTCGCGCG
>CBINDH010000295.1:0-3791 GCA_966249365.1 uncultured Xylanimonas sp.
GCGTCGCGCGGCATGCTGCGCGCCGTCGGGATGGGGGACGACGACTGGGGCAAACCGCAGCTCGGCGTCGCGTCGTCGTGGAACGAGATCACGCCGTGCAACCTGTCGCTCGACCGGCTCGCCAAGGCCAGCAAGGAGGGCGTGCACGCGGCAGGCGGGTACCCGCTCGAGTTCGGGACCATCTCGGTGTCCGACGGCATCTCGATGGGGCACGAGGGCATGCACTTCTCGCTCGTGTCGCGCGACGTGATCGCGGACTCGGTCGAGACGGTCATGTCGGCCGAGCGGCTCGACGGCTCGGTGCTGCTGGCGGGCTGTGACAAGTCGCTGCCGGGCATGCTCATGGCGGCCGCGCGCCTCGACCTCGCCAGCGTGTTCCTCTACGCCGGGTCGATCATGCCGGGGTGGGTCAAGCTCACGGACGGGTCGGAGAAGCAGGTCACCATCATCGACGCGTTCGAGGCCGTCGGGGCGTGCGCGCGAGGCCTGATGAGCGAGGAGGACGTCGAGCGCATCGAGCGCGCGATCTGCCCGGGCGAGGGCGCGTGCGGCGGCATGTACACGGCCAACACGATGGCGTCGGCCGCCGAGGCGCTGGGCATGTCTCTCCCGGGGAGCGCGGCACCGCCGTCGGCGGACCGGCGCCGGGACGCGTGGGCGCGCCGGTCGGGGGAGGCCGTCGTGAACCTGCTGCGCGAGGGGATCACCGCGCGGCAGATCCTCACCAAGGAGGCCTTCGAGAACGCGATCGCCGTCGTCATGGCGTTCGGCGGGTCCACCAACGCGGTGCTGCACCTGCTCGCCATCGCGCACGAGGCCGAGGTCGACCTCACGCTCGCGGACTTCGACCGCGTCGGGGACCGCGTGCCGCACCTGGGGGACCTCAAGCCGTTCGGGCGGTACGTCATGAACGACGTCGACCGGGTCGGCGGGGTGCCCGTCGTCATGAAGGCGCTCCTGGAGGCCGGGCTGCTGCACGGCGACGCGCTCACCGTCACGGGGCGCACGGTGGCGGAGAACCTCGCCGACATCGACCCGCCCGACCCGGACGGCAACATCCTGCGCGCGATGGACAACCCCATCCACGCCACGGGCGGCATCACCATCCTGCACGGGTCACTCGCCCCGGACGGGGCCGTCGTGAAGTCGGCCGGGTTCGCCGAGGACGTGTTCGAGGGCACCGCGCGCGTCTTCGAGCGCGAGCGGGCCGCGCTCGACGCGCTCGAGGACGGCACCATCACCGCCGGCGACGTCGTCGTCATCCGGTACGAGGGCCCCAAGGGCGGGCCGGGCATGCGCGAGATGCTCGCGATCACCGGCGCGATCAAGGGTGCCGGGCTGGGCAAGGACGTCCTGCTGATCACCGACGGCCGCTTCTCGGGCGGCACCACGGGACTGTGCGTCGGGCACATCGCCCCCGAGGCCGTCGACGGCGGACCCATCGCGTTCGTGCGCGACGGCGACCGGATCCGGCTCGACGTGCGGGCCAAGACGCTCGACCTGGTCGTCGAGCCGGGGACGCTCGCCGCGCGCCGGGCCGAGGGCTGGACGCCCATCCCGCACGGGTACACCCGCGGGGTGCTCGCGAAGTACACCAAGCTGGTGCAGTCGGCCTCACGCGGGGCCGTGCTCGAGTAGTTCGTGATCACCCGGCGACGGGTCTATCGCGGACGACGGCGGGGGCCCTAGGGTTCCCGGCATGCCCACGGCTGACAGCGCCCCCGCGATCGAGACCCGCGGCCTGCGCAAGACGTATCGCACGCGCCGCGGTCGCACCGTCGGCGTGGAGAGTCTCGACCTCGTGGTGCCCGCCGGCGGCGTGCACGGCTTCCTCGGGCCGAACGGCTCGGGCAAGACGACGACCATCCGCATGCTGCTCGGGCTCGTGCGACCCGACGCGGGGACGATGAGCATCTTCGGCACGCCGGTCCCCGACCGGCTGCCCGACGTCGTCGGGCGCGTCGGGGCGATCGTCGAGGCGCCGAAGTTCTTCCCGAACTTCTCCGCGCAGCGCAACCTGAGCCTGCTCGGGCAGGCCATCGGGGTGTCCCAGACCCGCGTCGGCGAGGTGCTCGAGCACGTCGGGCTGTCCGGCCGGGCGGGCGACAAGTACCGCACGTACTCGCTGGGCATGAAGCAGCGGCTCGCCGTCGCCGCGACGCTGCTCAAGGACCCGGACCTGCTGATCTTCGACGAGCCGACCAACGGACTCGACCCCGCGGGCATCCGGGAGATCCGCGAGACGATGCGCTCGCTCGCCACGCAGGGGCGCACCGTGCTGGTGTCGAGCCACATCCTGGCCGAGGTCGAGCAGGTCGCCGACACGGTCTCGATCGTCTCGCGGGGCAAGCTGCTCGCCTCGGGCCGCGTCGCCGACATCATCGGCGCCGGTTCGGGCACGGGCTCCGTCCGCGTCCGCGTCGCGACGTCCGACGCCGACGCCGCGCACCGCGCGCTCCAGGTCGCCGGCTTCCCGGTCCGGGTCGACGACGGCGCCCTCGTGGTCGACGGCGTCACCGACCCCGCGTCGGTGTCGCGCACGCTGGGCGCGCAGGGGCTGTGGGTCACCGAGCTCGTGCCCCTGCACCAGGGCCTCGAGCAGGTGTTCCTCGGGCTCACCCAGAACGACATCCCCGGGGGCGCCGACCACCGCGCGCGTCCCGACGCCAAGGAGGCTGTGGCATGAGCCGGCTGCTGCGGGTCGAGCTGCGCCGCTACCGTGCGCGTCGCGTCACGTTGTGGGTCATGGTCGGCGTGCTCGCGGTCGCCGGGCTGAGCACGGTGGCGAACTGGGGGGCCGCCAGCCCGCCGACTCCGGCACAGGTCGCGGAGGCGCAACGCTGGTTCGAGCAGGACGTGGAGGCGTGGGAGGAGAACGGCGACCAGCAGGTCGCCGACTGCCTCGAGATGCAGGCGGACGACCCGACCCCCGGCGCGGACTGGGGCTGCGACCAGATGGAGCCCCGCCTCGCGAACTACCTGCCGCCGACCAAGACCTTCTTCCCCGACCCGGAGTCCCTGCACTACGAGGCCGGCCCGACCGACACCCCTGAGGCCGTCGCGATCTACGAGTCGCCGTTGCGCTCCTACAGCGGCGTCTCGTCGATCGCCGAGATGGCCATGCCGCTGCTGTTCGCCGCCCTCGTCATCGCGGTGAGCTTCATGACGGCCGAGCTGGCCACCGGGGCCATGGGCCTGTGGCTGACCTTCGAGCCGAGGCGCTCGCGGGTGTACTGGTCCAAGGCGGTCGCGGTGGGGCTCGGTTCGCTCGCCGTCGTCCTGGTCGGTCTGGTCCTCGTGTCGGGCGGCATCGCCTCCGCCCACGCGTTCCACGGAACGGTGGGGACCGCGCCCGACGGCATCGCGCTGGATCTTGCCGCGTTCGCGGGCCGCGCCGTGCTGGCGGGCGCGGCGGTCGGACTGATCGGCCTCGCGCTGGGGACGCTGTTCAAGCACGCTGCGGCCGGGATGGGTGTGGCGGCCGTCTGGGTCGGTGCCGAGGGCATCTTCGGCTGGCAGCTCGGCGAGCTGCAGGGCCTGATGTTCTCCACCAACATGTCCGCCTGGCTGCGCTGGGGGCAGACCTACTACACCGAGCAGTGCGCGCCGAGCGACAAGGACGGGATGATCGCCTGCGAGCAGATCACGCACGTCATCTCCCCGCTGCAGGGCGGCCTCGTGGTGCTCGGCGTCACCGTGGTCCTGTCCGGCCTCGCATGGCTCGTGTTCCGCCGTCGCGACGTCGCCTGACGCGTCGTCCGGCCACCGAGCGTGCGGCGCGCCCGTCGCGC
>CBINDH010000296.1:0-3789 GCA_966249365.1 uncultured Xylanimonas sp.
TCTCCGCCGCGAGGTCGTCAGCCTCCGGGCCGACGATCACCTGGATGACGCGACCCGAGCGCACGACGCCGAAGGCACCCGACTGCTTGAGCCGCGGCTCGTCGACCAGCGCCGGGTCGGTCACCTGCACGCGCAGACGGGTGATGCACGGCTCGAGCTCCACGATGTTCGTGGTACCGCCGAGCGCCGCGAGGATCTGGTCAGCCTTTGTCATTCCTGGTTCTCCGTCCCTTGCGCCGTTGCAGGTCCTCGCCCAGCCTATCCCGACCTCGACGGCGGACGGCACGCACACGACGTGGGCCGCAGTCTGGCACGATGACCCGGTGAGTCTTGGCACGTTCTATGACGCCGTCGGCGGGCACGAGACGTTCGCGAAGCTCGTGGACCGGTTCTACGAGGGGGTCGCGGACGACGACGTGCTCCGCGAGATGTACCCCGAGGAGGACCTCGGCCCGGCCAAGGAGCGGCTGACGCTGTTCCTCGAGCAGTACTGGGGCGGCCCGAACACGTACTCGCAGAACCGCGGGCACCCGCGGTTGCGCATGCGGCACGCACCGTTCAAGGTCAACCCGGACGCCCGGGACCGCTGGCTCGCGCACATGCGCGACGCCGTCGACTCACTCCGTCTCGCCCCCGTGCACGAGGCCCAGCTCTGGGACTACCTGGAGCGGGCCGCGTACTCCATGATCAACACCTTCGAGGACTGACCGTGACCGAACAGCTCACCCGGCCCGACGCGCTGGACCGCCTCCTCGCGGTCCTCGACCTGCGAGAGGTCGAGGGCTGGGGACCGCGCGGCGAGGACGACGTGTGGCGCGGCGGCTCGCTGCCCGGCCTCGGCAAGCGCGTCTACGGCGGGCAGGTGCTCGCCCAGGCGGTGCTCGCCTGCGGTCGCACCGTCGACCCCGCGCGCGCCCCGCACTCGATGCACGCCTACTTCCTGCGCGAGGGCGCACTCGACAAGCCGATCGACTTCGCCGTCGAGCGGCTGCGCGACGGGCGCTCGTTCTCCGCGCGACGCACGCACGCGATCCAGGACAACGTGCCGATCCTGTCGCTGACGACGTCGTTCCAGGAGGACCAGCCGGGCTACGACTACCAGCGGCCGGCGCCCGACGGCGTTCCGGAGCCCGAGGACGTGCGCAGCTCGTTCGAGGAGCTCGGCCCGATCAACCACCCGGCGGCGCGCTGGTGGTCGCACGACTCCGCGTTCGAGCTCGCGCACGTGGGCGGGTCGCTGTACCTCGGTCCGGACGAGACGCGCAAGGACCGGCAGATGGTGTGGATGCGCGCGCGCCACGAGATCGAGTCGGACGACCGCCTGCTGCACCGCGCGCTGCTCGCCTACGGGTGCGACCAGCTCATGCTCGAGCCGGTGCTGCGCCGGGCCGGGAAGTCGTGGCAGGACGTCGGCCAGGGCGTGCCCATGGCGAGCCTCGACCACGCCATGTGGTGGCACCGCGACGTGCGGGTCGACGACTGGCTGCTGTTCGTCCAGGAGGCTCCCGCCGCGCAGGGCGGCCGCGCGCTCGGCTTCGCCCGGGTCTACGACCGCGACGGCGTGCTCGTCGCCTCGATCGCCCAGGAGGGCATGGTCCGCCTGCCCGCGTGACCGCCCTGCGAGTCGCAGGGGTCCGGGCGAGCATGTCCGCATGCCTCGCCTACGCCGCGTGTCCGCCTCCTCCCCCGGGTACGGGCGGCGGCGTGCCGGGCGTGGCTGGGTGTACCTCGACGTCGGCGGCGTCCCGCTGCGCGACGACGGCGAGCTCGCCCGGTGCCGGCGACTGGCGATCCCGCCCGCGTGGCGCGACGTGTGGATCTGCCGGTACCCCGACGGGCACCTGCAGGCGTTCGGGTACGACGACGCCGGCCGCGGCCAGTACCTCTACCACCCGGACTGGACCGAGCGGCGCCGCCGCCACAAGCACGACCACGTGCTCGACGTCGCCCAGCGCCTGCCCGCGGCGCGGCGGCGCGTCGCGAAGGCCCTCGCCGAACCGGGGCTCGGGCGCGACAAGGTGCTCGCGCTCGCGTTCCGGCTGCTCGACCTCGCCTACTTCCGGGCTGGCGGCGAGATCTACGCCGCGAAGCACCAGAGCTTCGGGCTGGCGACGATCCGCAAGGAGCACGTGGTCGTCCGGCGGGACGGGACGGTCCGCTTCCGCTACCCGGCCAAGAGCGGGCAGGTACGCGACGTCGAGGTCGACGACCCGGTCGTGGCCGAGCTCGTCACGGCGATGAAGCGCCGCCGCGGCGGCACGGACCTGCTCGCGTGGCGCAACGGCGACGGGTCGTGGCACGACGTCACGAGCGCCGACGTGCAGGCCGCCGTCAAGGAGCAGCTCGGGCCTGACGCGACACCCAAGGACTTCCGCACCTGGCACGCGACGGTGCTCGCGGCGCGGGCGCTCGCGGACGCGGGACCCGCACCGCGGTCGTCCCGCGCGCGGCGCCACGTCGTCGCGGGTGTCGTGAAGGACGTCGCCGAGGAGCTCGGGAACACACCCGCGGTGGCACGCGCGTCCTACATCGACCCGCGGCTGGTGGACCTGTGGGCGCACGGCGAGACGATCGGGCCGACGCGCACCCACGCGGCGGCCGAGCGCAAGGTCGTGCGCCTGCTGGCCGCCGCGGGCTGACCGGGGTTCAGCGCCGGAACTGCACCGGCGGTTCGACGAACTGCTGCCATGCGGCGCGCTCGTCGTCGGTGATGCGCCGCGGGCGGCCCGTGGCCGCGTCGATGACGACGATGGTCGTTGACGCCCGCACGTACGGTTCGGCACCGCTGGCCGGACCCGTGCGCGGGAAGCCGCCCGGGGCGCCGTCGTGCAGCTCGTAGCAGGCCTGGATGCTGGCCCCGCCGATCGAGCCGATCCACATCTCGACGCGCACCGGGGTGCGGGTGAACGCGAGCGGGCGCAGGTACTCGATCTGCTGGCCCGCCACGAAGGTGTGCGACGAGGCGTGCGGACCGGTCTCGAGGATGGCGGTGGGCCAGTCCTCCCCCACCTCGTCGGGCGAGTGCTTCCAGAACGCCGTGATCCGGGCCTCCTCGAGGAGCCGGAACATCTCGACGTTGTTGACGTGCTGGTAGGCGTCAAGATCGGACCAGCGGGTGTGCACGGGGACATGAAGACGGGTCACCGCCGCAGGCTAACCGCTCGCCCGGCCGGTCTATGCGACAGTTCGTCGTCTGCACGGCAGTTCGAGCTGCCGCCCGGACGACGAACTGCCGCCCAGAACCGCATCTGAGGGCGCTCAGGACGCCGCGATCACCGCCGCCGTGCGCGCCCGCGCCAGCGCGGTCATCTCGTCCGCCACGGGCGAGCGCACCAGGGCGTCGGCCACCTGGGCGACCGACTCGCGCAGCCGCTTGCGTGCGCGGGCCGCCCGCTGCCGGGCGCCGATCCCCGCGACGATGCGCGACACCACCGCCAGGAGGATGCCGAGCACGACCCCTGCGGCGACCAGCACGGTGGCCCACGGGACGTCGACGCCGTCGCCCTGGGCACCCCAGGCCTCGCCGCCCACGGTGAGCACGGGCATCGGCAGCTCGGGGAGCTGGAAGTACGAGAACAGGAAAGCGACCCCGAGCCACAGCAGGCCCGCCACGGCGGCGGCGAGCACGATCCACTGCAGCACGCCCACGAGCCGCCACCACACGGGGCGCCTGCCGGCCTCCAGGCGGGTGCCCGCCACGGCCTGGTCGAGCGCGTCGGGCAGCCGTTCGAGGCCCTCGGTCGCGCGGCGGCGTGCCGCGAGCACCCAGGCGTCGGGCGCGCCGACGGT
>CBINDH010000297.1:0-3741 GCA_966249365.1 uncultured Xylanimonas sp.
AGCGAGAGCAGGAGCGCGGTGCCGGCCGCGATCCCGGATGCAGTTCGTCTCACGATGGTCTCCGTGTCTCGTAGGCCCCGACCCATCCTCGGGTCGAGGTGGTGCTCCCATCGAGCTGGCACGGCTGCGCGTGCGCGAGGGCGACGCGCGTGTGAACGTCCATGACAGTCCGCCGGCCGACGACAGCGTGCGACCGGTGTGCGTTGCCACGACCCTTGGTACGGTGCGAATCCGACCGTGGCTCGACGTTGAGCATGGTCGGGAGCCTAGGCAGGCCCGCGAGAGGTCGGGATGGGAGAACTGGTGCCAGACATGGACGAAACCGCGCTGGTCGGTCCGGACGCCCTGCGCGAGGGCTTCACCGGTCAACGCATGTACGTCCTGCCGAGGCCCGTGGTGCGGGCGGCGCTGTCGCGCCCCGTCACGGGACGCCTCCTCGTCACGGACGCCGGCTTCTTCCCCCACGCGGCGAGCCACGGCCGGTCGCGGCCGCACGGCGCCGCGCAGCACATCCTGCTGGTGTGCACCGACGGCGCCGGCTGGGTGCAGACGCCCGAGGGCAGGTTCCCCGTGCGCCGGGGAGACGCCGCGGTCCTGGCGGCCTCGGTCGGCCACGAGTACGCGGCGTCGCGCGACGATCCCTGGACCCTGTGGTGGTTCCACGTCGTCGGGCAGGACGCCGGTGAGCTGGTCAAGAGCGCCCGCGCCGCCGCCGGTGGGCCGGTCTCCCACCTGCGCGACCCCGCCCCGGTGGCCAGCCTCGTCTCGCAGATCCTCGACGCGCTCGACACCGGGACCGCGGGCGGCCTGGTCCGCGCATCAGGGTCGGCGTGGCACGCGCTCACCCAGGTGATCGCGACCGGCCGCCGGTCCCCGGGCCCGTCGCCCGACCCCGTCGAGCGCGCCGTGGAGCACCTGCGCGCCACGAGCCCGCAGCGCACGTCCGTGGAAGCGCTCGCGGCGATGGTGGGCCTGAGCGTCTCCCAGCTCGGGTACCTGTTCCGCCAGCAGGTCGGCGTGGCGCCCCTGCGCTACCAGACCGAGCTGCGCATGGCCCGTGCGCGCGAGCTCCTGGACAGTACGACGATGCCGGTCGCCGCCGTCGCCACGTCGTGCGGCTACGACGACGCCCTGTACTTCTCCCGGCAGTTCACGCGCACGCACGGCCTGTCGCCGTCGGCGTACCGCGCCCGCAGCGTCTGACCGGTCGTGGTGATGCGGGCCACCGTTACGTCCATGTGACACGCCGAATCGCCTATCCCCGCGAGCGCCGGCCGGTGCCTACCGTCGAAGCCGGCCGCGGCCGCACATCCCCGCGCGGCCCGGCACCACGTCTCGAAGGAGAGCCTTGAGCAACGATGTTGTGCGCGCAGTGCCGCGCGACACGCCCCTGCCGGAAGCCCGTGTGCTGCGAGCGGGCACGCCTCCCCGCGAGCTTCGCGGGCACCTGCCCCTCGGCGACCCGCCCGGGACGGCGGACCGCATCGACATCACGAGCCGGTGGATCGAGCGTGCGGGCCGGCCGTGGTTCCCCGTCACGGGCGAGATCCACTTCTCCCGGATCCCGCGCTCGCGGTGGTCCGAGGTCCTCGGGCACGCCCGTGCGGGCGGCCTGAACACCGTCGCGACCTACGTGTTCTGGCAGGCGCACGAGCCCGAGCCCGGCGAGTTCCGCTGGGACGACAACCGCGACCTGCGCGCCTTCATCCTCCAGGCGGCGGACCAGGGGCTCGACGTCGTCGTGCGGCTCGGGCCGTGGGCGCACGGCGAGGCCCGGTACGGCGGCTTCCCCGACTGGCTGGTCGAGCGGGACATCCCGACGCGGACCAACGACCCCGCCTACCTCGAGCTCGTGCGGCGCTACTACGCCCAGGTGATCGGCCAGTTCGCCGACCTCACGCACGTGCACGGCGGCCCCGTCGTCGGGGCGCAGGTCGACAACGAGCTCTACGACCAGCCGCAGCACCTCGCCATGCTGCGCACGATCGCCGAAGACCTGGGCCTGCGCGTGCCCATCTGGACGGCGACCGGCTGGGGCGGCGCCCAGGTCCCGAACACCCTCCTGCCGCTGTACAGCGCCTACTCCGACGGGTTCTGGGAGGAGACCACGACCGAGTGGCCGCCGTTCGCGGCCTTCCACTACCGCTACAGCGAGGTGCGCGACGACCTGACCGTCGGCGCGGACGTCCGCAAGGCGCTCGACGGCGTGGTCCTCGACCCCGGCGCGGTGCCGCTCAAGGACGACGACGCGCTGCCGTACGCGACGTGCGAGCTCGGCGGCGGCATGCACGTCGCCTATCACCGGCGTCCGCTCGTCGCTCCCGAGGACGTCGCGTCGCTCGCGCTCGCGAAGATCGGCAGCGGGTCGATCTGGCAGGGCTACTACATGTACGCGGGCGGCACGCACCGCGTCGGGGCGCACGGCACCGAGCAGGAGTCGCACGCCACCGGGTACCCGAACGACGTCCCCGCGCTCACCTACGACTTCAACGCGCCCATCGGGGAGTTCGGCCAGATCCGCCTGCACCACCACCTGCTGCGCCGCCAGCACCTCTGGCTCGCCGAGGACGGTGCGGCCATCGGCGCGATGGGGACCACCGTCGGCGGCGGCAGCGAGGACCCCGCGGAGCTGCGCTGGGCGGTGCGCGCCGACGGGCAACGCGGCTACCTCTTCCTGACGACCTACCAGCCGGCCAAGAGCCCGCTGCCCGCACAGGAGGACGTCCAGGTGACCGTGGAGTTCGAGGACGGTGTCGCGGTCACCGTGCCGAGCACGCCGCTGACCGTCCCGTCGGGGGTGTCCGTGGCATGGCCGCTGCGGTACCCGCTCGGGGAGGGCGTCACGCTGCGCAGCGCCACGGCCCAGGTCGTCACGCGGATCGCCGCCGACGACGGCGAGATCGTCGTGCTCGCGGCGACGCCCGGTGTCCCCGTCGAGCTCGTCGTTGACGGTGTGGTCCCCGTGTTCGGGCCCGCGACCGGGCGCGAGGTCGACGGCACCACCGTCGTCGAGCTCGACACCCCGCCGGGGCCCGGGACGCTCGTCGGCCTCGGCACCGCGCACGTCCTCGTGCTGGACGACGCCACCGCGAACCAGCTCTACAAGCTGCCCGTGGCGGGCCGTGACCGCCTGGTCCTCAGCGACGCACCCGTGTACGCCGCCGACGGCGGCCTCGTCGTGCACGCGGACCGCCCAGAGGTCACGGTCTCGATGCTCCCCGCGCCCGAGGCGATCACGTCCGACGGCGCCCAGGCGCGCGACGCCGACGGGGCCCCGCCCTGGCGGACGTGGACGCTCGACCTCGACGGTACCGGCGTCGCCGTCCTGGCGTCCGACCTGCACCCCGAGGCGCCCGAGCCGCCGGCGATCACCAGCGGCGGACCGCTCGACCGGCTCAGCGCTCCGACGGACTTCTCCGGCGCTGCGCGCGTGCAGGTGTCCGTGCCCGAGTCCGCGTTCGAGACGGACCGCGTGCTGCTCCGAGTCACCTGGACCGGCGACGTCGGACGCGCGGTGATCGACGGCCAGGTCGTCAGCGACCACTTCTGGCACGGCCGCGTCTGGGACATCGACGTCACGCCGTGGCGCGAGCAGGTCGTGCGTGACGGCGTGACGCTCGAGCTGCTGCCGTGGCGCAGGGACACCGGCGTGTGGGTCGACCCCACGGTCCGGGACCTGTCCGACGGCATCCACGTCCAGTCGGTCGAGCTCGTCCGCGTGGCGCGCGCCGTCGTCCGCGC
>CBINDH010000298.1:0-3730 GCA_966249365.1 uncultured Xylanimonas sp.
CGTCGGGGTCGCCCGGCACCGCGGCGGCACGCCGTGCCGCGCTCGACGCGACCCTGCGGGACGTCGTCGTCGCGCTCGCGCGCGGCACCGTCGCGGGCACGCTGGGCAGAGCCGGCCGCCTCGAGGCGGAGCTCACCGAGCAGTACGAGGTGGCCCTCGAGCTCATGCGCGCGGACGGGGCGGCGCTGCGCAGCCTCGACTGGCTGCCGCGAGGGCACGCGAGCCTGGCCGCGCTCGCTCTGTGGGTCGACGCCCCCGACGTCGTCGGCGGGCGGGCGCTGCAGGTGGTCGGCGTGCGGGGGAGCGCCGCCGGCGGGGAGCGCCTGATCGGCAGGTCGTTCCCCCCGCACGAGTTCCCGCCGCGCGAGCTCACCGACCCGACGTCGCCCACGCTCGTCGTCCCGGTCGGGTTCGGCACCTCCGACCGGGGCGTGCTGCTGGTCAGCGCGCTGGTCGACTCGCGGTCCACGACCACGCGCGCCCGGCACAACCACTGGGCGGCGATGCTCGCCGTCGCGCTCGACGCGGAGGACACGCTGAGCGCCCTGCAGGCGCAGCGCCGGGAGCTCGCGGACGCCGCCGAGCGCGAACGGGGCCTCGCGCTCGAGGTCGCGGCGGGCAACGAGCGGACCGCGCTGGCCTCGATCGCCTCGCAGGACGGCACGTGGGACTGGGACGTCGAGGCGGGCCGGGTGCGGTACTCCGACGCGTGGGCACGCATCGTCGGGTGCGACCCGGCGACCGTCGGCGACGACCCGCAGGAGTGGCTCGGGCGCGTGCACCCCGAGGACGCGCGGCGGGTGCAGTCGGCCGTCGCCGCCCAGCTCTCGGGCTCCCACCAGCCGCTCGACGTCGAGCACCGGCTCCGGACCGCCGAGGGGCACCATGTCGTCGTGCGCTGCCGCGCCGTCACGGTGCACGACGCCGGTGGGCGCGTGGCGCGGATGGTCGGGGCGATGGCCGTCCTCTCGGAGGCCGCACCGCCGCCCGGCGAGCTGCACGAACGGCTCCAGGCCGCCGTCGACACGGGGCTCGTCCCGCGCGACCTGTTCGTCGACCGGCTGGAGCGCGCGATCGCGCGGTCGCACCGCGTGCCCGGGTACGGGTGGCAGTTGTTGGCGGCCGCGTTCTCCGCCCCGCCGACGCGGGCCGCGCTGCGCCGCCTCGGGGGCGAGCTGGACGAGCTCGACTGCGCGCACGGGGCGACGCCGCTCGACGTCGTCGTGCTGCTCGACGGCGCGGACCTCGCCGGTGCCCGCGGCCGCGTGGCACGGCTCCAGGCGGTGCTGGGGCGCGCGGCCGTCGTCGAGCACTGTGCGGGCACCGGCACGTCGGCACCCGACGCCGACGCCGAGGACGTGCTGCGCCGTGCCGTGGACCGTTCCGGCACCGGTCGGCGTGCGAAGGCGCTGACGCGCACCTGACCCGGGGCCGGCTCCTCGCCTAAACGTTTGGGGGCATTGCTGGGCTCCTGGTCGGCGTCCAGCCTCGGGGTCGTGCTCGACGCCCTCACCGCCCGCCCGGGCGGCCCTGCGGCGATGCGAGCCTCCCGACGAAGAGAGGTGCACGATGGCACGAACACCGAGGTCACCCCAGGCGAGACACGCGCGGCGAGCCGTCGCCGCGGGGGCCGCGATCGCGGCGCTCGCAGCGTTGGCGGCCGGGCCGTCCGCGGCGGCGATCGGCTCGAGCGCCGACGTTCCCACGGGCGCGGTCCGGGCGGCTGCGGCCGAGGCCGACGGTGAGTACACCGAATGGTTCCTCGACCTGTACAACAAGATTCACGACCCGGCCAACGGGTACTTCTCGCCCCAGGGGATCCCGTACCACTCGCGTGAGACGCTCATGGTCGAGGCGCCGGACTACGGGCACGAGACCACGTCCGAGGCGTACTCGTTCTGGCTCTGGCTCGAGGCCTCCTACGGCCAGGTGACGGGTGACTGGACGCCGTTCAACGACGCGTGGACGACGCTCGAGAAGTACATGATCCCGACCCAGGAGAACCAGCCGACCAACGGGGCGTACGACCCGAGCAAGCCGGCCACCTACGCGCCCGAGTTCAACCACCCGAGCCAGTACCCGAGCCAGCTCAGCTCCGGGGTCTCGGTCGGCCGGGACCCCCTCGCCGCCGAGCTCAGGTCGACGTACGGCACCTCCGAGATCTACGGCATGCACTGGCTCGCCGACGTCGACAACGTCTACGGGTTCGGGGCCGCGCCGGGGTCGTCCAAGCTCCTCGGCCCGTCCTACGAGGGCACCTCGTACATCAACACCTTCCAGCGCGGCCCGCAGGAGTCGGTGTGGGAGACGATCCCGCAGCCGTCGATCGACGACTTCTCCTTCGGCGGCCCGAACGGCTTCCTCGACCTCTTCACGGGCGACGCGTCCTACGCGAAGCAGTGGAAGTTCACCAACGCGCCCGACGCCGACGCTCGCGCCATCGAGGCCACCTACTGGGCGTCGAAGTTCGCGCAGGAGCAGGGCAAGTCGTCGGCCATCGCCGCCTCGGTCGACAAGGCGTCGAAGATGGGCGACTACCTGCGGTACGCCATGTACGACAAGTACTTCAAGCAGCCGGGCTGCTCGTCGACGTCGTGCGCCGCGGGTACGGGCAAGGACAGTGCGCACTACCTGCTGTCCTGGTACTACGCGTGGGGCGGCGCGCTCGACACGTCGAGCCCGTGGGCCTGGCGCATCGGCTCGAGCCACGCGCACTTCGGCTACCAGAACCCGATGGCCGCGTGGGCGCTGTCCAACGACGCGGCGTTCGAGCCCGCGTCGCCGACCGCGGCCGCCGACTGGGCCACGAGCACCGAGCGGCAGCTCGAGTTCTACCAGTGGCTCCAGGCGCCGTCGGGTGCCATCGCCGGCGGCGCGACGAACAGCTGGGACGGCCAGTACGCCAGCCGGCCGGCCGGCACCGCGACGTTCTACGGCATGGCCTACCAGCCGGCTCCGGTCTACAACGACCCGCCGTCGAACAACTGGATGGGCATGCAGGGCTGGGGCGTCGAGCGCGTCGCGCAGCTCTACGAGCAGACCGGCAACGCGCGCGCCGAGGCGATCCTCGACAAGTGGGTGCCGTGGGTACTGGACAACATCACCGTCACGGACACGTCGTGGCAGATCCCGTCGAACCTCTCGTGGTCGGGCCAGCCGGACACCTGGAACCCCGCGAACCCGGGCAGCAACTCCGGGCTGAGCGTCGCGGTGACCAGCTACGGCCAGGACGTCGGCGTCGCCGGCGCGCTCGCACGCACGCTCATGTACTACGCCGCAGGGGGAGAAGGGGCGCTCCACGACCAGGCACAGCAGGTCGCGCACGACCTGCTCGGCGCCATCGTGACGCAGAACAGCGACCAGTACGGCGTCGCGACGACGGAGACGCGCGACGACTTCGGCCGCTTCGACGACACGCTCACCTCGACCACGGGTGACGGCATCTACGTGCCGGCCGGCTGGAGCGGCACCATGCCCAACGGCGACGTGATCAAGCCGGGGGTCTCGTTCCTCGACATCCGCTCGTTCTACAAGGACGACCCGGACTGGCCGAAGGTCCAGACCCAGCTCGCCGGCGGTGCCAAGGCGGAGCTCACCTACCACCGCTTCTGGGCGCAGACGGCGATCGCCACCGCGCTCGCGGACTACGACCGCCTGTTCGGCGACGGCGGCACGCCGCCGGAGGACACGCAGGCGCCGTCGGTGCCGTCGGGTGTGGTCGCGGGGACGG
>CBINDH010000299.1:0-3724 GCA_966249365.1 uncultured Xylanimonas sp.
CGAGATCGATATGCAGAGCGGTGCAAGGAAGCCTCGCGAGCCGACACAGTGGGGGTATGGACGGCCGCTCCGACGCGACCCTGCCCGCCGCACACGACACGGCGTGGTTCGACACGCTGTTTGCCGCGCACGCAGGAACGCTGCACCGCTACTTCGTGCGACGCCTGCCCGACGGAGGGTCCCGCGCCGACGCCGCGGAAGACCTCGCCGCCGAGGTGCTCGCCACCGCCTGGCGCCGGCGCGCCGACGTGCCCGACGGCGCCGAGCTCGCCTGGCTGTACCGCACCGCGGCGTTCGTGCTCGCGAACCACCGCCGCAAGACGCAGGCGGTCCCGGTCGCGGCCGTCCCCGAGGTCGCCGACGACATCGACCCCGCGGCGCTCGCGATCGGCGACGACCAGGTGCGGCGCGCGCTGGCCGGGCTGAGCCCGCGCGACCGCCAGGTCCTGCTGCTGGTGGCCTGGGACGGCCTCGGCGGCGACGAGCTCGCGGCAGTGCTGGGCGTCTCGCGCGGGGGCGCCGACGCCGCACTGTCGCGAGCCAGGGCGCGGCTGCGCGTCGCCTGGGAGGCCCCCGAGGCCGACGTGCTCGACGCCGCACGCTGAGACACGCCCGCCCCGACGGCAGCGGACGCGTGCAAGCCACCCTGACGTCGTGACACAGAAAGGGTGCGGGCCCGCTGGGTCCGCACCAAGCTTGAGGAGACAGCGATGAACCGCGACGACTTCCCCACCCCCGACGAGGCGTTCGACCGCCTCGTGGCCGCCGACCCGGGCGTCGACGCCGAGCCGCGCCTCGGGGTGCTCCGCGCCAAGGTGGACGCGCAGGTCGAGTCCTGGGTCCCCGACGAGACCGTGGCCGACGAGCTCGCCGCCCGTCGCGACGCGCCCCGCCGGCGCCGCCGCGCGCTCCTCGCCGCCGCCGCCGTCGCGGGCGCCGTCGCCATCGGTGGCGGCGGGTACGTCGTCGGCGCCATGGGGGGCGGCTCCAGCACGGCGGACGCCGAGGCGGTGGCGGACGCCGCGGGTTTCGCGCAGCCCGGCGTGGCCGAGCCCGAGGTCATGCTGGACGGGGCCGGTGACGCCGGGCGGAGCGCCGACTCCGGGGCGGCCGACGAGGCGGCCTCGGCGTCGGCCGGGGCCATGACGATGGTCCGGTACTGGCCGGGCGGCAGGGCCTGTCCGAGGAGGGCGGCACCGCGCAGTCGTTCGCGTTCGACGCCCGTGCGGTGGTCAGCCACGACACGGCGCTCCGCATCGCCGAGGCGTTCGGCGTCACCGGCGACGTGCGCGACGACGACTGGCAGTTCACCGTCGGCCCGGTGGACGGCACCGGGGCGCAGGTCACCCTGAGCCGCGACGGCACGGCCGCGTTCGGGTACGCGAACCACACGATCGACCCCTGGATGTGCGACGAGCCCGACGCGGAAGGCGTCTGCCCCACGCCGCCCGCCACGAGCGTCGACGACGCGAAGGCCGCGACCATGCTCGCCGACGCGATGCGCTCGCTCGGTGTCGACCCGGCGGGATTCGAGGTCTCCGTCGACCCCGTCACCGAGGGCAACGAGGCGGTGCGGTGGGTGTCCGCACGTCGCGTGGTCGGCGGGACGCTGACGAACGACACGTGGAGCGCGACCATCACGGACGACGGCATCGTCTGGCTCAACGGCTCGCTCGCCGAGGTGGTCGAGCTCGGCACCTACGACGTCATCAGCCCGGCCGAGGCCGTGCGCCGGCTCGGCGACCCGCGCTTCGCGCAGACCTCGCCCATCGCGCTCGGCGCCGAGGCGCAGGCCCGCGCCGACCAGTCCGTCTCCTCCGACGGCCCCGGCCCCGTGCCCGCCCCGCCCGCCGCAGGCGAGCCGATCGCCTGGCCCGTCGCGGACGTGACCATCACCGGCGCCCGCCTCGCGCTCACGCAGCAGTGGACCGACGACGGCGCGGTGCTGTTCGTGCCCGCCTACGAGCTCACCGACGACGAGGGCAGCGTGTGGTCCGTCATCGCCGTCACCGACGACGACCTGGACTTCGCGACGCGGTAGACCCCCGCGCGCTAGGTTGCTGGGTGGCGGTGCCTCGGCGCCGCCACCCAGCCGCACCTTGCCACGAAGGAGCACGCGCATGTCCATCCGCACCGCACGCACCGCCTGGAACGGCACTCTCGACGAAGGCTCGGGCCAGGTCGAGCTGACCAGCTCAGGCACCGGGACGTTCGACGTCTCGTTCCCGCGTCGCACCGCCGACGCCGCCGAGGGCGTCACCAGCCCGGAGGAGCTCATCGCCGCCGCGCACACCTCGTGCTACGCGATGCAGTTCTCGGGCGAGGTCGCCGCCGCGGGCGGCACGCCCGAGCAGGTCGAGGTCACGGCCGACGTCACGCTCTCGCCGGACCCCGCGGGCGGGCTGCGCATCGCGAAGATCGCGCTCAAGGTCGTCGGCTACGCCTCCGGGCTCGACGAGGCGGGCTTCACGGCCGCCGCCGAGGCCGCGAAGAACAACTGCCCGGTGTCCAAGGCGCTCGCGGGCGTCGGTGAGGTCACGCTCGACGTCACGTACGAGGGCTGAGGCCCACTGCCGGTCGAGCCCCGTCAGACCCTGGGGGTTGAGCCCCGTCAGACCCTGGGGGTTGAGCCCCGTCGAAACCCTTGCCCTCGTGGTTTCGACGGGGCTCGACCAGCCGGGAGGGCGGTTTTCGACGGGGCTCAACCAGCCGGGCAGGGCGGTTTTCGACGGGGCTCGACCAGCCGGGCAGGGCGGTTTTCGACGGGGCTCGACCAGCCAGGTCGCGGCCCGCGGTGATCACCTAGCGCCTCGACGCGGGCCCGGATGCAAGAATCGGGCGCGTGCCTGGATCGACCGCCTCGACCGAGAACCAGCCCGACGTGACCCCGGCCGTCACCGGGGGAGGCGTCGTCGAGGCGGAGCGGGCGGCGGCCGCTGCCCGCGACGCCGTCGCGAAGGCGCTGCGCACCGTCGTCATCGCCGGCGACGTCGACGCGAGCGCCCGACGTCGGGCCGAGTACTCCACCGACGCGTCCAACTACCGCGTCGTGCCCGAGGTCGTCGTCCAGCCGTACTCGCAGGACGAGCTGGTCGCGGCGCTCGAGGTGCTGCGCGAGCTCAAGGTGCCGGTCACCGCGCGCGGCGCGGGGACGAGCGTCGCGGGCAACGCCGTCGGGCCGGGCGTCGTCATCGACCTCTCGCGGCACCTGGGGGCGGTCGTGGCGGTCGACGCCGAGAACGCGACCGCCGTCGTGCAGCCCGGCACGGTCATGTCCACGCTGCAGAAGGCCGCGGCGCCGCACGGGCTCCGGTTCGGCCCGGACCCGTCGACGCAGAACCGCGCGACGCTCGGCGGCATGATCGGCAACAACGCGTGCGGCCCGCACGCCGTCGCCTACGGGCGCACGGCCGACAACGTGGTGAGCCTCGACGTGGTCGACGGGCGCGGACGCCGCTTCGTCGCGGGGGCGGGAGACCCCGACTTCCCGCAGGTCCCGGGGCTCAAGGAGCTCGTCCGTGACAACCTCGCGCTGATCCGCACGGAGTTCGGCCGGTTCGGCCGCCAGGTGTCGGGCTACTCGCTCGAGCACCTGCTCCCGGAGAACGGCTCCGACCTCGCCAAGGCGCTCGTGGGCACCGAGGGCACGTGCGTCACGGTGCTCGAGGCGACGCTCAAGCTCGTCCCGCTGCCGCAGAAGCCGACGCTCGTGGTGCTCGGCTAC
>CBINDH010000300.1:0-3723 GCA_966249365.1 uncultured Xylanimonas sp.
ATCCCGACGGCCTGGGCGACCATCTGCGTGCCGGCCTCGAACCGCTGCGGCGGAGGGGCATACGTGGTCGACTCCATGGTGACGACCTCGACCATGGACCCGCCGGTGGTGACGGGCGGCATGTCGGCGAGCAGCTCGCGCCGCCCGTACAGGGCGCCGACGCCGGTCGGGCCGAGCATCTTGTGCCCGGAGAACGCGGCGAAGTCGACGCCGAGCGCGTGCAGGTCGACGGGCAGGTGCGGCACCGACTGGCAGGCGTCGAGCACGGTGTACGCGCCGACGGCCTTGGCCGCCGCGACGAGCGCCGCCACGGGGGCGACGGCACCGGTCACGTTCGAGGCGTGCCCGAGCGCGACGATGCGCGTGCGCTCCGTGATGACGTCGTCGGCGAGGACGATCCGGCCGTCGTCGCCGACCGGGAACCACCGCAGCACCGCGCCGGTGCGCGCCGCGAGCTCCTGCCACGGCACGAGGTTCGCGTGGTGCTCCGCCTCGGTGACGACGATCTCGTCACCGGGCTTCAGGGCGAAGCGCGACGACGCCGGAGCCCCGCGGCCGATCGAGGAGTTCGAGAACGCGTACGCCACGAGGTTGATCGCCGCGGTGGCGCCGGAGGTCCAGACGATCTCGTCGTCGTCGGCGCCGACGAACGCCGCGACGGCGCTGCGGGCGTCCTCGAACGCCTGCGTCGCCTCCTCGGCGAGGAAGTGCGCGCCGCGGTGCACGGCGGCGGTGCGCTGCTCGTAGAAGTCGACCTCGGCCTCGAGGACCACGTTCGGCTTCTGCGAGGTGGCGGCCGAGTCGAGGTAGACGAGCGGCCGGCCGCCGCGCACCGTGCGCCCGAGCAGGGGGAAGTCGGAGCGCACGGCGCTCCAGTCGATTCCCGGGCGCACGGTGTCGGTGGTCACGGACGTGCCTCTCAGGCCATCGTCGCGCCGGTACCGACGTACCGGTCGTAGCCCTCGGCCTCGAGACGCTCGGCGAGCTCGGGGCCGCCCTCCTCGGCGATCTTGCCGTCGACGAAGACGTGGACGTAGTCGGGCGTGATGTAGCGCAGGATGCGCGTGTAGTGCGTGATGAGCATGACGCCGACGTCGGTCGTCGCCTTGGCCCGGTTCACGCCCTCGGACACGACGCGCAGCGCGTCGACGTCGAGGCCCGAGTCGGTCTCGTCGAGGATCGCGAAGCGCGGCTTGAAGAGCTCGAGCTGCAGGATCTCGTGGCGCTTCTTCTCGCCGCCCGAGAAGCCCTCGTTGACGGAGCGCTCGGCGAAGGCCGGGTCGATGCGCAGGTTCTCCATCGCACCCTTGACCTCCTTGCCCCAGTGACGCAGGGCGGGAGCCTGGCCGGTGATGGCCGTCTTGGCGGTGCGCAGGAAGTTCGCGACCGAGACGCCGGGCACCTCGACCGGGTACTGCATCGCGAGGAAGAGGCCGGCGCGGGCGCGCTCGTCGACCGACATCGCGAGGACGTCCTCGCCGTCGAGCGTGACGGTGCCGGACGTGACGGTGTACTTCGGGTGGCCCGCGAGGGCCGAGGCGAGGGTCGACTTGCCCGAGCCGTTGGGGCCCATGATGGCGTGCGTCTCGCCGCTGCGGATGGTCAGGTCGACGCCGCGCAGGATGGGCTTGGCGCCCTCCTTCGTCTCGACGGAGACGTGGAGGTCGCGGATCTCCAGGGTGGCCATTTCTCTACTCCAAGATCAGTTCAGGACGGGGGCGTCGACATCGACGAGGACGTTGTCGCCCTCGATGGACACCGGGTACACGGGGACGGGCTTGGTCGCGGGGAGCTGGACGGGCTTGCCGGTCCGGACGTCGAACTGCGAGCCGTGCAGCCAACACTCGACGAGGCAGCCGGTGACCTCGCCGTCGGACAGCGAGACCTGGCCGTGCGAGCAGATGTCGCTGATGGCGTGGTACTCGCCGTCGGCGTCACGGATGACGGCGACGGGGACGGGGCGGCCGTCGGGCCCGTCGAGCTCGACGAGCTGGGCCTCCTCGTTCCCGAGGTCTCCTACCGCGAGGGCGTACTGGAACGTCATGCCTGGCCCGTGATGACGCTCATGGACTTCTCCAGCTCGGCCTCGATCGAGGCGAGCAGGCGGTCCTGGACGGCGGGGACGCCGATCTGCTCGATGAGCTCGGCGAAGAAGCCGCGCACCACCAGGCGGCGGGCGTCGGTCTCGTGGATGCCGCGAGCCATCAGGTAGAAGAGCTGCTCGTCGTCGAACCGGCCGGTCGCGGACGCGTGGCCGGCACCCTCGATCTCGCCCGTCTCGATCTCGAGGTTGGGCACCGAGTCGGCGCGGGCGCCGTCGGTGAGCACGAGGTTGCGGTTGAGCTCGTAGGTGTCGGTGCCCTCGGCCCTTGCCTGGATGAGCACGTCGCCGACCCACACGGTGTGCGCTCCGACGCCCTGGAGGGCGCCCTTGTAGGTCACGCGCGACTTGCAGCGGGGCTGCGCGTGGTCGACGAAGAGGCGGTGCTCCTGGTGCTGGTCGGTGTCGGCGAAGTAGAGGCCGTCCATCTCGACCTCGGCGCCCTCGCCCGTGAACGTCGCGTCCGGGGTGATGCGGACGACGTCGCCGCCGAACGTGACGACGACGTGCTTGAGGCGGCCGTCGCGCGCGATCGTCGAGCGGTGCGACGACGCGTGGACCGCGCCGTCCTCCCAGTCCTGGACGGAGACGACGGTCAGGTGCGCGCCCTCGTCGACGACGATCTCGACGGTCTCGTTGAGCGTCGCGTCGCCGTGGTGGTCGACGATGACGACGGCCTCGGAGAACCGCTCGGCGTGGATGAGCAGGTGGGCAGCCGTGGCGTCCTTGGAGACGCCCTGGATGCGCACGGCGGTGACCTCGGAGGCGACGGCCTCGGCCGGGATCGTCACGACGGTCGCCTGCGTGAACGCGTTCCACGCGGTGACGGCGGTGCGGTCGCCGGGCTTGCCCGTCTTGCCGAGGCGCTCGTCGTCACGCGAGACGGACTCGACCTTGACCTCGGGTGCGGGCACGACCTCGACGGTCACGCCGGAGTTCCCCAGCTCGGGGGCGAACAGCGGCTGCAGGCGCGCGACGGGGCTGAAGCGCCACTCCTCCTCGCGCCCGGTGGGCACGGGGATGTCGGCGAGGTCGAACGAGGTCAGGCGCTCGGCGCGCGACCCGACGGGGACGACGCCGTGCGAGTGGGCGCCGTCGGCAACGGCGCGAGAGTGATCGGTAGTCAACGACATGTCAGCCGACGGACCCTTCCATCTGCAGCTCGATGAGGCGGTTCAGCTCGAGGGCGTACTCCATGGGGAGCTCGCGCGCGATGGGCTCGACGAACCCGCGCACGATCATCGCCATGGCTTCCGTCTCCGGCATGCCTCGGGACATCAGGTAGAACAGCTGGTCCTCGCTCACGCGGGACACGGTGGCCTCGTGGCCCATGGACACGTCGTCCTCGCGGACGTCCACGTACGGGTACGTGTCGGAGCGCGAGATCTGGTCGACGAGCAGCGCGTCGCACAGCACGTTCGACGCGGAGTGCGAGGCACCCTCGAGGATCTGGACGAGGCCGCGGTACGACGTGCGCCCGCCGCCACGCGCGACCGACTTCGAGATGATCGACGACGACGTGTTCGGCGCCGCGTGGACCATCTTCGAGCCGGCGTCCTGGTGCTGACCCTCGCCCGCGAACGCGATCGAGAGGGTCTCGCCCTTGGCGTGCTCGCCCAGGA
>CBINDH010000301.1:0-3723 GCA_966249365.1 uncultured Xylanimonas sp.
CTCGACGCCCGTCACGCTCGGCGGGGTGCCGCTGTCCGCGCTGCCCAAGGAGCACCTGCGGCAGCGCATCGTCGTCGCCGACGCGACCCCGACGATCTTCTCGGGCCGCCTCGACTCCGAGCTCGACGTCCGGTCGCGGGGCGCGCTCGCCGACCTGGAGCGGGCCATGCACGTCGCCGACGCGCACGACGTGCTCGACTCCGTGCCCGACGGCCTGACGGGTGAGCTGCCCGAGAAGGGCCGGTCGCTGTCGGGCGGGCAGCGTCAGCGCGTCGCGCTCGCACGCGCCCTGCTCACCGAGCCGGAGATCCTCGTGCTGGTCGAACCGACGAGCGCCGTCGACGCGCACACCGAGGCGCGCATCGCCGCCCGTCTCGCCGACCACCGTCGAGGCCGCACCACGCTCATCGTCACCGCGAGCCCGCTCGTGCTCGACCACGTGGACGAGGTCCTGTTCCTCGAGGGCGGCCGCGTGGGCGCCGCCGGGACCCACCGCGAGCTGCTGGACCGCCCGGCCGACGCCGACGGCGGGGCGGCGGCCGCGCGGTACCGCGCCGTCGTCGGACGCTCGCTCGCCGAAGACCAGGACGCGCCCGCCGGCTCGTCCGTGCCCGTGGAGGTGCGCTCGTGAAGCTCCCCGTCGCCGACGCGAAGACCACCTGGGCGTACACCCGCACGCTGCTGCGGACGAACAGCCGGGAGTTCGGCTTCATCGCGGCCATGACCATGCTGTCGTCCGTCGCCGGCCTCGTCGGTCCGTGGCTGCTCGGGCGGCTCGTCGACGACGTGCGCGCGGGCACCACGGCCGGCCACGTGCGCGACCTCGTGCTGATCGCCGTCGCCGCGATCGTGCTGCGCGGCGTCATCCAGAAGGTCGCCCAGCAGCGCGCGATGGTGTTCGGCGAGACCGTGTTCGCGGCGATGCGCGAGGAGTTCCTCGACACCGTCACGGCGCTGCCGCTGTCCACCGTCGAACGAGCCGGGACGGGCGACCTCGTCGCACGCACCACCAACGACGTCGCCAAGATCCAGAACGCCGTCCGGTTCGGCGTGCCGCAGCTGACGGTCTCGATCGTGACGATCCTGCTCACCGTCGCCGCGTGCCTCGTCATGGCGCCGCTCGTCGCCGTCGCCATGTTCGTGGGGCTGCCGCTGCTGCTCGCCGTGGTGCGCTGGTACCTGCGGCGCGCCCCCGACGCCTACCAGGCCGAGTCGGCCACGTACGCCGACCTCAACGGCACGGTCACCGAGTCCGTCGAAGGCGTGCGCACCGTCGACGCCCTCGACCTCGGCGCGCGCCGCAACGACCGCTCGGACGAGAACATCGCGGCGGCGTACCGCGCCGAGATGCGCACCCTGCGGCTGCGCACGGTGATGTTCCCGGGCGTCGACCTGACGTTCGTCATCGCGCCCGTGGCGGTGCTCGTGTGGGGCGCGTACCTCGCCTCGCAGGGCGCCGCGACGATGGGTGCCGTGACCGCGCTGGTCATGTACACCTTCCAGCTCACGGGCCCCGTGTGGAACCTCGTGTACTGGCTCGACGAGATGTCGGTCGCGGCCGTGTCGCTCGCCCGCATCATCGGCGTGCGCCTCGTCCCCATGGACCGCTCCGCGTCGGACGCGACGCCGTCGTCGGGCGATGTCGAGGCACGCGGCGTGCGGTACGCGTACCGCGAGGGGCACGACGTGCTGCACGGCATCGACCTGGACCTGCGGCCCGGCGAGCGCCTCGCGATCGTGGGCCCCTCGGGCGCCGGCAAGTCGACGTTCGGGCGCATGCTCGCGGGCATCCACCCGCCCACTGGCGGGACCGTGACGGTCGGCGGCGTGCCGCTGGTCGACCTGCCGCTCGAGGAGCTGCGGCGCCGGGTCGCCCTCGTCACCCAGGAGCACCACGTGTTCGTCGGCACCATCGCGGACAACCTCCGGCTCGCCGACGTCGGCGCCTCCGACGAGAGGCTGCGCGACGCCCTGGCCGCCGTCGACGCCCTCGGCTGGGTCGACGACCTGCCGGACGGGATCGCGACCGAGGTCGGCTCGGGCGGGGCGACGCTCACGCCCGCCCAGGCGCAGCAGATCGCGCTCGCCCGCCTCGTGCTGCTCGACCCGGACGTGCTCGTGCTCGACGAGGCGACCTCGCTGCTCGACCCGCGCGCGGCCCGGCACCTCGAACGGTCGCTCGCGGCGGTCCTCCACGGGCGCACCGTCGTCGCGATCGCGCACCGCCTGCACACGGCCCACGACGCCGACCGCGTCGCCGTCGTCGAGGACGGGCGCATCACCGAGCTCGGCTCGCACGACGACCTCGTCGCCGCGGACGGCAGCTACGCCGCGCTCTGGCACAGCTGGCAGCACGAGTAGGGAGGCGCTGGTCGAGCCTCGTCGAGACCCGGCGGTGCTTGGATGGGCCCCATGCCGACGGAGAACGAGCTCGACTCCATCACCGTCGACCAGCTCCGGGCGGTGCCCTCGGTGAAGTGGTCGACCTACCCCGACGCGCTCGGGGCTTTCGTCGCCGAGATGGACTTCGGCACGGCCCCGGCGGTGCGTCGCGCGCTGCTCGACGCCGTCGGGTCCGGCGGGCTGGGCTACCTGCCCGCCGCTGCGACGGCCCGGATGCAGGAGGCGTACGCGGGGTTCGCCCGACGCCGCTTCGGCTGGGTGGTGGACCCCGAGCGCGTGCGGCCGGTGCCCGACGTGCTGGCCGCGTTCGAGGCGACCGTCCGGCACCTGACGCCCGAGGGGGCACCGGTCATCCTGCCGACGCCCGCCTACATGCCGTTCGCCCCGCTGCTCGACGACCTCGGCCGCAAGGTGCTCACGGTCCCCTTCGCGCGCGACGGCGGCCGCTACGTCCACGACCTCGACGCCCTGGACGCCGCGTTCGCCGCGGGCGGGCGGCTGCTCGTGCTGGTCAACCCGCACAACCCGACCGGTCGCGTCTTCGAGCGCGCCGAGCTCGAGGCCGTCGCCGCGGTCGTCGAGCGGCACGGCGGGCGCGTCTTCGCCGACGAGATCCACGCCCCGCTCGTCTACGCGGGCCGCGCGCACGTCCCGTACGCGTCCGTCTCGCCCGTCGCCGCCGGCCACAGCGTCACCGCGACGTCCGCGTCGAAGGCCTGGAACGTCCCGGGCCTCAAGGCCGCACAGCTCGTCGTCACCGACGACGACGCCGCCGACGTCTGGCAGCGCCGCGGCACGTGGACGGAGCACCTGACGGCGACGCCGGGCGTCCTCGCGCACACCGCCGCGTACGACGACGGCGAGGACTGGCTCGGCGACGTCCTCGGCTACCTCGACGGCAACCGCCGCCTCGTGGCGGACCACCTGGCCGAGCACCTCCCGGCCGTCGGGCACACGCCGCCCGAGGGCACCTACCTCGCGTGGCTCGACCTGCGGGCCTACGGCCTCGAGCACCCGGCCGCATGGCTGCGCGAGCACGCCGGCGTGGCGCTCACGGACGGGATCCAGTGCGGTGCCGTGGGCGAAGGCTTCGTCCGGCTGACGCTCGCGACGCCGCGGCCGATCCTCCGCGAGATCCTGACCCGCCTGACGGAGGCGCTGTCGACCGCGCCTCTTGCTGGCTGAGCGCCGAGGCCTCGTGCTGGTTGAGCCCCGTCGAAACCCTTACACCTGCTGGTTGAGCCCCGTCGAAACCACGACCCTCGCACCTGCTGGTTGAGCCCCGTCGAAACCCTTACACCTGCTGGTTGAGCCCCGTCG
>CBINDH010000302.1:0-3723 GCA_966249365.1 uncultured Xylanimonas sp.
GGCCGAGGCGCCGGCCACCGAGTCGGCGGCCCGGCCGGCCGCGCCGTCGGCCCCGCCGGCGTCACCGGAGCCGACCGCGCCGCCCCTCGTCGGGTACGGTGCCGCGCCCGAGCGCGGCGGGCGCCCGACGCGCCGGCCGCGGCGGTACACCACCCCCGCGGTGGCACCGAGCACCCGCCCGGCCGGACCGGACGCCTCGGCCCTGCTTCCCGCCGAGGTCACGCCGCTCGCCGCCGTCCCGGAGGCCACGCGGGCGCGCTCCACGCCGGGCGTCCGGGCGTTCGCGCGCCGGCTCGGCGTCGACCTCTCCGACGTGCCCGGATCGGGTCCGGACGGTCGCGTCACCCGGCAGGACGTCGAGGCGGCGGCCGCCGCGCGCCCCGGAACCGCAGGCCGCACGGCGTCCGGGGATGAGACCCGCACCGCCGTCCGGGGCGTGCGCAAGCACACCGCGGCGGCCATGGTCGCGAGCGCGTTCACGGCTCCGCAGGCCTCCGTGATGGTCACCGTCGACGTCACCGCGAGCATGGAGCTCCTCGACCGGCTCCGGAGCCACCCGCTGGCCCGCGGCGAACGGATCACCGTGCTGGCCCTGGTCGCCCGTGCCGTGTGCGCGCTGCTGGGCACGCACACTGCGCTCGCCTCCCGCTGGGCCGACCTGCCCGACGGGTCGGCCGAGATCGTCCAGCCCGCGCACGTCGCGCTCGGGATCGCGGTGGCGACCGACCGAGGGCTCGTCGTCCCCAACATCCCCGAGGCGGACACGCTCGCGCTGCCCGACCTCGCCGCCGCCCTCACGCAGCTCACGCGCACCGCGCGCGAGGGCCGCACCGCGCCCGAACGCCTGACAGGCGGCACGTTCACCATCACCAACGTCGGCGTGTTCGGCGTCGACGCCGGCACCCCGATCCTCAACCCGGGAGAGTCCGGGATCCTCGGGCTCGGGGCCGTGCGCCGCCGCCCGTGGGAGCACGAGGGGCAGGTCGCGCTGCGCGACGTCGTCACGTTGAGCCTGACGTTCGACCACCGCGTCGTCGACGGCGAGCAGGCGTCGCGCTTCCTCGCCGACCTCGGCGCCGTCCTCGGCGACCCGGCCCTGGGGCTGCTCCTGGGCTCCGCCGCGGACGCCGCGAGGTCGGGTGCGTCGTCCGCCGGCACCGAGCGACCGTCCGCGGCGGGAGGTGCCGCGTGACGGTCCTGAGCACCGCCGTCGACCCGCGCTCCGACGCCGCCCGCACGGCGGAGGCGGCACAGCGGACGCTCGCGGACCAGCTCCGCGAGCGCACCGCGGCCGCCGCCGGCGGCGGGCCGGAGCGGGCCCGGGCCACGCACGAGGCTCGCGGCAAGCTCCTGCCGCGCGAGCGCGTCGCGCGGCTGCTGGACGAGGGCAGCCCGTTCCTCGAGCTCGCCCCGCTGGCCGGGTACGGGGTCGACGACGGCGCCTGGCCGGGCGCGGGCGTCGTCGCGGGCATCGGGCTCGTCGAGGGCCGGCAGGTGATGGTCGTGTGCAACGACGCGACCGTCAAGGGCGGGACGTACCACCCGCTCACGGTCAAGAAGCACCTGCGGGCCCAGGAGGTCGCGCTCGAGAACCGCCTGCCGTGCGTCTACCTCGTCGACTCGGGCGGCGCGTTCCTGCCGCTGCAGGACCAGGTGTTCCCAGACCGGGACCACTTCGGGCGGATCTTCTACAACCAGGCCCGCCTGTCCGCGGCACGGGTCCCGCAGATCGCGGCCGTGCTGGGGTCGTGCACCGCGGGCGGCGCGTACGTGCCCGCCATGAGCGACGAGACCGTCATCGTGCGGGGTCAGGGCACGATCTTCCTCGGCGGGCCGCCCCTGGTGCAGGCGGCCATCGGCGAGGTCGTCACCGCCGAGGAGCTCGGCGGTGGAGACCTGCACGCGCGTCGCTCCGGCGTCGTCGACCACCTCGCCGACGACGACGAGCACGCGCTCGACGTGGTGCGCTCCATCGTCGCGACGCTGCCGCCCGACCCGGCGCACGCGGTCGAGCCCGCCGTCGACCCCGCCGGCCTGTACGCGGCCGTCCCGACCGACGTGCAGCAGCCGTACGACCCGCGCGAGGTGATCGCCCGCCTCGTCGACGGCAGCGAGCTGCACGAGTTCAAGCGCGAGTACGGCACGACGCTCGTGACCGGGTTCGCCAGGATCCATGGGCACCCCGTCGGGGTGCTGGCCAACGCGGGCGTGCTGTTCGGCGCGTCCGCTCTCAAGGGCGCGCACTTCGTCGAGCTGTGCGACCAGCGCGGCATCCCGCTGCTGTTCCTGCAGAACATCTCCGGGTTCATGGTCGGCACCGACGCCGAGGCCGGCGGCATCGCCAAGGACGGCGCCAAGATGGTCACCGCCGTCGCGACGACGCGCGTGCCGAAGCTCACCGTGATCGTCGGCGGGTCGTTCGGTGCCGGGAACTACGCCATGTGCGGGCGGGCGTACTCGCCGCGCTTCCTGTGGTCCTGGCCGGGCAGCCGCATCTCGGTCATGGGCGGCGCACAGGCGTCGTCGGTGCTCGCGACGGTCAAGAAGGACCAGCTCGCACGGTCCGGCGAGGCGTGGGACGCGGGCGACGAGGAGGCGTTCCGCACCCGCGTCCGGGACGACTACGAGCGCGTCGGCGACCCGTACCACGCGACCGCCCACCTGTGGGACGACGGCATCATCGACCCGCTCGACACCCGCCGGGTCCTCGGCCTCGCCCTCGCAGTGTGCGCCCGCACCCCTCTCGCCGAGCCCGCGTTCGGGCTCTTCCGGATGTGACGGCCATGCCTGCAGCCCCGTCCCTCCGCCAGCTCACGACCGTGCTCGTGGCCAACCGGGGCGAGATCGCCTGCCGGGTCTTCGGGACGCTGCGGCGGCTCGGCGTGCGGTCCGTCGCGGTGCACACCGCCGCGGACGCCGACGCCCGTCACGTCCGCGAGGCTGACATGGCGGTCCGCCTGCTGTTCGAACCTGCCGAAACCGCCGGCCGTTCGACCCGTGGTCTCGACGAGCTCACCCAGCAGGGGGCGGCGCGCGCCGCGTATCTCGACGTCGACGCCGTCGTCGGGGCCGCGGTCGCCGCCGGAGCCGAGGCCGTCCACCCGGGCTACGGGTTCCTCGCGGAGAGCCCCGCGCTCGCCCGGGCGTGCGAGCGTGCGGGGCTCGTCTTCGTCGGTCCCCCGGCCGCCGCCATGGAGCTGATGGCGGACAAGCTCGCCGCCAAGCGGCTCGTCGCCACGCGCGGCGTCCCCGTGCTGCCCGGCACGCTCGACGGCGCGGCCCTCGCACCCGGGACACCGCCCGAGGCGGTCGCGGCGACGGCCCGCGACGTCGGCTTCCCCCTGCTGGTCAAGCCCGCGGCGGGCGGTGGCGGCAAGGGCATGGTCGAGGTGCGCGCACCGGGGGACCTGCCCGCCGCGCTGGAGTCCGCGCGACGGATCGCCACCGCGTCGTTCGGCGACGACACGCTGCTGCTCGAACGTCTCGTGGACCGCCCCCGCCACGTGGAGGTCCAGGTCCTCGCCGACGCGCACGGCACCGTCGTCCACCTCGGCGAGCGCGAGTGCACCCTGCAGCGGCGGTACCAGAAGGTGGTCGAGGAGGCGCCGTCGCCCGCTCTCGACGACGCGACCCGCGCCCGGCTCGGCGAGGCGGCGTGCGAGGTCGCGCGGTCGGTCGGGTACGTCGGGGCGGGCACCGTCGAGTTCCTCGTGCCCGCGGACG
>CBINDH010000303.1:0-3718 GCA_966249365.1 uncultured Xylanimonas sp.
GTCGCGCTCGTCTCGACGGCGCTGCGCACCCGCCAGACGTGGGACCTGCTCGCCAAGAAGCTCGACGGCACCCCGGCGAGGCTGCGCCTCGAGCCCGAGCTCTACCTCGCGTCGGTCGCCGACGTGCTCGAGCTCGTGCGCGGCCTCGACGAGGCGGTGACGACGGTCCTCGTCGTCGGGCACGAGCCCACGATGGCTGCCACCGCAGCGCACCTCGCCGGCCCCGGGTCCGACGACGCCGCGCTCGCGCAGGTGCGCGTCGGCGTCCCGACGGCGGCGTGGTCGGTCCTGGAGTCCGACGCCGAGTGGCCCGACTGGGGCCGCGGGCGGGCGCGCCTGCTCACGGTCGGCCGGCCCGCCTGACGTGCCCGTCCGGGCAACGACGAGGGGCGCGACCACCGGTGGTGGTCGCGCCCCTTCGTCGTCTCGGCGAGAGGTCAGCGGGTGGGCTCCAGCGCGTCGATGATGCCCAGGACGTCGTCCAGGCGGTCCTCGATGGCGTGACCCGCCTGCGCGCGCACCACGGGCTTGGCCCGGTAGGCGACGCCGATGCCCGCGAGGCCGAGCATGTCGAGGTCGTTCGCGCCGTCGCCGATGGCGACCGTGTCGGCCAGGTCGAGGCCCTCCTCGGCCGCCCACGCGCGCAGCGTCTCGGCCTTCACGGCGCGGTCGATCACCGTGCCGAGCGTCCGGCCCGTCAGGACGCCGTCGGCGACCTCGAGGCGGTTGGCCCGCACCCGGGTGATCCCGAGGCTCTGCGCGAGCGGCCGCACGATCTCCTCGAACCCGCCCGAGACGAGCCCGAACGCCCACCCGCGCCGCCGGCACTCCGCCACGAGCTCGGCCGCGCCGGGGGAGAGGCGGACGGCGGCGCGGACGGCGTCGAGCGCCTCGACCGGCACGCCCCGCAGGGTCGCGACCCGCTCGCGCAGCGACGCGGCGAAGTCGAGCTCGCCGCGCATGGCCCGCTCGGTCACCTCCGCGACCTGGTCGCGGGTGCCGGCGTGCTCGGCGAGGAGCTCGATGACCTCCTGCTGGATGAAGGTGGAGTCGACGTCGGTGACGACGAGGCGCCGCGGAGCGGCCACGGGATGGTTCACGTGACGATTGTGCCCTTAGGGACGACGGTGATGCCGGTCTCGGTCACGGTGAAGCCGCGTGCGCGGTCCTCCTCGTGGTCCACGCCGATGCGCGCCCGCTCGCCGATGACGACGTTCTTGTCGATGACGGCCCGGTGGACCTGCGCGTGGCGGTGCACCTGGACGCCGTCCATGACCACGGAGTTCGTCACCGTCGCCCACGAGTGCAGGTGCACGCCGGGCGAGAGGATCGACCCGGCCACGGTCGCGCCCGAGACGAGCACGCCCGGGGAGACGATCGAGTCCGCCGCGTGGCCCAGGCGGCCCGGACCGGCGTGCACGAACTTCGCCGGGGGCAGCCCCGTGTAGCCGGTGTGCACGGGCCACTGCTGGTTGTACAGGTTGAACACGGGCTGCACCGCGATGAGGTCCTTGTTCGCCTCGAAGTAGGCGTCCATGGTGCCCACGTCGCGCCAGTAGTCGCGGTCGCGGTCGGTCGAGCCGGGCACGTCGTTGCGGATGAAGTCGTAGACGCCCGCGGTGCCCTCGGTGACGAAGGCCGGAATGATGTCGCCGCCCATGTCGTGCCGCGAGGCCGGGTCCGCGGCGTCCTTGGTCACCGCCTCGACGAGCGCGTCGGCGTCGAACACGTAGTTGCCCATGGAGGCCAGGACCTCCTGGGGCGAGTCCGGCAGCCCGACGGGGCTGACGGGCTTCTCGAGGAACTCGCGGATGCGCGTCGGGTCCGTCGGGTCGACGTCGATGACGCCGAACTGGTCCGCGAGCGCGATCGGCTGGCGGATCGCCGCCACCGTGACGCCCGCGCCCGACGCGATGTGGGCATCCACCATCTGGCTGAAGTCCATGCGGTACACGTGGTCGGCACCGACGACGACGACGATGTCGGGCTTCTCCTCGTGGATGATGTTGAGGCACTGGTAGATCGCGTCGGCGCTGCCGAGGTACCAGTGCTTGCCGACGCGCTGCTGGGCCGGCACCGAGGACACGTAGTTGCCCAGCAGCGACGACATCCGCCACGTCTGCGCGATGTGCCGGTCGAGCGAGTGCGACTTGTACTGCGTGAGCACGACGACGCGCAGGAAGCCCGAGTTGATGACGTTCGACAGCGCGAAGTCGATCAGGCGGTAGATGCCGCCGAACGGGACGGCGGGCTTGGCCCGGTGAGCGGTCAGGGGCATGAGCCGCTTGCCCTCGCCGCCGGCGAGGACGATGGCAAGTACGCGGGGGGAGGACGCCATGGCTCGACCTTAGAGCGCCGGGCGCCCTGGTGCGCTGCTTGGAGGCGGCGGTTTCGCGGCGTGGCGTGCTCGGATGGGTAGGTTGGTCGCGTGACCGATGCCGCTGCCTCCTCGCCGCTGTCCGCGCGCCTGCGCGTGGACCTCCTGACGCGTGAGTTCCCGCCCTTCGTCTACGGCGGGGCGGGCGTCCACGTCGCCGAGCTCTCCGCCGTCCTCAAGGCGCACGCCGACGTGCGGGTGCGCGCGTTCGACGGCCCGCGCGGCGCCGACGCCGAGGCGGCCGGCGTGTTCGGCTACGACACTCCCGACACCCTCGCGCGCGCCAACGCGGCGCTGACGACGCTCGGCGTCGACCTGGCGATGGCGAACGACGTCGCCGGCGCCGACATCCTCCACTCGCACACCTGGTACGCCAACATGGCCGGCCACCTGGGCGGCCTGCTGCACGGCATCCCGCACGTCATCTCCGCCCACTCCCTCGAACCGATGCGCCCGTGGAAGGCGGAGCAGCTCGGCGGCGGCTACGCCGTCTCCTCGTGGGCCGAGAAGACGGCGTACCTGGGCGCCGCGGGCATCATCGCGGTCTCGGGCGGCATGCGCGACGACATCCTGCGCAGCTACCCGGGGCTCGACCCGGCGAAGGTCCACGTCGTGCACAACGGCATCGACCTCTCGGGCTGGGTCCGCCCGCCCGAGACGGGTCCGGAGGCCGACGCCGCGCTGGCGACCGTGCGCCGCCTCGGCATCGACCCGGCCCGGCAGTCGGTCGTGTTCGTCGGCCGCATCACGCGGCAGAAGGGCCTGCCGTACCTGCTGCGGGCGGCCGAGGCCCTGCCGCACGACGTCCAGCTCGTGCTGTGCGCCGGCGCCCCGGACACGCCCGAGATCATGGCCGAGGTCAAGTCGCTCGTGGAGAACCTGCGCGACCAGCGCCGCGCCGGGGGAGCGCGAGGCGACGCCGGGATCATCTGGATCGAGGAGATGCTGCCGCGTCCCGACCTCATCGCGGTGCTCGCCGCGGGCACGGCGTTCCTGTGCCCGTCGGTCTACGAGCCGCTCGGCATCGTCAACCTCGAGGCGATGGCCGTCGGCCTGCCCGTGGTCGCCTCGGCGACCGGCGGCATCCCCGAGGTCGTCGACGACGGCGTCACCGGCACGCTGGTGCCCATCGAGCAGGTGCAGGACGGCACGGGCACCCCGCTCGACCCGCAGAAGTTCGTGGCGGACCTGTCCGCGGCGATGCTCGACATGCTCGGCGACCCGCAGCGCGCGGCCGACATGGGTGCCGCCGGGCGCAAGCGGGCGGAGGACCACTTCGCGTGGACGGCGATCGCCGAGCGCACGATGGAGGTCTACCGCACGGTCCTCGCCGGCTGACGC
>CBINDH010000304.1:0-3688 GCA_966249365.1 uncultured Xylanimonas sp.
GCGAGCGCACGCGCGCCGGTCACGTCGGGTGCGAGCCCCGCGGCGCGCACGTAGGCGGCCCAGACGGCGGGGTGGACGCCCCCGTCGTGCACCGCGAGCCCGGCCGCCGTCCCGACGTACCCCAGGTCGGGGTCCTCGTCGCGCACGGCGGCACGCACCACGAGGGGCACCTGCACCACCGTGGAGTCGAGGCGTAGCAGCGCGACGACGACGTCGGGGGCGTCGTCGGTCGTCACCTCGAGCCACGCCGTCGCCGTCCCGGTCGCCCCGCCCGGGTACCAGCGGCGACCGGGGGCCCACGCCGCGACGAGGTCCGTGACCTCGGCGGGCAGGTGCGTCCCCGCGGGCGAGACGTGCAGGCTCACGGTGCGGCGTCCGCGGTCGGCGTCGGGGGCGGGACGAGGGTGAGCCAGTAGAAGTCGCGCGAGCCCCACGTCATGGTGAGCGTGCCGTCGGCGGTCACCGCCGGGAACTTCGCGCCGCCGAACACGTCGACGGGCGTCCAGCCCTCGAACCCGGCCAGCCGGATCGTCGCCGACTTCGCCATCGCCGACATGTTGGCCGCGACCAGCAGCGTCTCCTCGGCGGACGAGCGGGTGAAGGCGAGGATCGCCTCGTCGTCGGCCTCGCGGTGCTGGAAGTCCCCGGTGCCGAAGGTGGGGTGGAGGCGCCGCACCGCGAGCATGCCGTGGACCCAGTGCAGCAGGCTCGTCGGCTGCGCGAGCTGGGCCTCGACGTTGTAGTTGCTGTAGTGGTGCACGAGCGACTGGACGAGCGGCAGGTACAGCTTGCCGGGGTCGGCCGTGGAGAACCCCGCGTTGCGGTCCGGCGTCCACTGCATCGGCGTGCGCACCGAGTCGCGGTCGGGCAGCCAGATGTTGTCGCCCATCCCGATCTCGTCGCCGTAGTAGAGGCACGGCGAGCCGGGCAGCGAGAGCAGCAGCGCGTGCGTCAGCTCGATCTCCTTGCGGGAGTTGTCGAGCAGCGGCGCGAGCCGACGGCGGATGCCGACGTTGGCGCGCATGCGCGGGTCCTGCGCGTACCAGCCGTACATCGACGCGCGCTCCTCGGTGCTGACCATCTCGAGCGTGAGCTCGTCGTGGTTGCGCAGGAACGTCGACCACTGGCCGCCGCGCGCCGGGATCTGCGGGGTGTCGGCGAGGATGTCGACGATCTGCCGGGCCCGCTGGTCGCGCACCGCGTAGTAGATGCGCGGCATGACCGGGAAGTGGAAGCACATGTGGCACTCGGGCTCGTCGTCGGTGCCGAAGTAGTCGACGACGTCCTGCGGCCACTGGTTCGCCTCGGCGAGCAGGATGCGGCCCGGGAACTCGGTGTCCACCATGCGCCGCAGCTTGCGCAGGAACGCGTGCGTCTCGGGCAGGTTCTCGCAGTTGGTGCCCTCGGCCTCGAACAGGTAGGGCACGGCGTCGAGCCGGAAACCGTCGACGCCCATGCCCAGCCAGAACCGGGCGACGTCGAGCATGGCCTCCTGCACGCGCGGGTTCTCGAAGTTGAGGTCGGGCTGGTGGCTGAAGAACCGGTGCCAGAAGTACTCGCGCCGCACGGGGTCGAACGTCCAGTTGGACGTCTCGGTGTCGACGAAGATGATGCGCGCGTCCTGGTAGCGCGTGTTGTCGTCCGACCACACGTAGAAGTCGCCGTAGGGCCCCTCGGGGTCGGAGCGCGAGGCCTGGAACCACGGGTGCTGGTCGCTCGTGTGGTTCATCACGCAGTCGACGACGATGCGGATGCCGCGGGCGTGCGCCTCCTCGATGAGCTCCATGAAGTCGGCCGTGGTGCCGTACTGCGCAGCGACGGCGGTGTAGTCGCTGACGTCGTAGCCGCCGTCGCGCAGGGGGGACGGGTAGAAGGGCGGCAGCCAGAGGCAGTCGACGCCCAGCCACTGCAGGTAGTCGAGGCGGTCGATGATGCCGCGCAGGTCGCCCGTGCCGGTGCCCTGGGAGTCGCTGAAGGCGCGCACGATGACCTCGTAGAACACGGCCTTGCGGTACCAGTCCGGGTCGTCGGTCAGCCCGGGGCGGCCGAGCGTCGGCGGCTCGGGCTGACGGCGCGGCGGCAGCGCCTGGACGGGCAGCGGCTGCGTCATCGGGCGACGGACGTCGGAGACGCTCATCCCAGGCCGACCCGCAGGACGTGGGCGACCCGTTCGCGCGGGTCGAGCCGGACCCACGGGTGACCGCCCCACGGGTACGACTCGCCGCTGAGCAGGTCGTGCGCCTCGAAGAACGGTGCCGAGCCGTCCGTCCCGGCGGGCGGGGTCAGGCCGAGCGCCGCCAGGTCGAGGTGCAGCGTGGACTCCTGGGTACCCCACGGGTCGAGGTTGAGAACCACGAGGACGACGTCGTCGGTGTGCCCGGCGACCGGCGCCTGCCCGCCGTCGCTCGCCAGCGGCAGGTGCTCGGCGCGCACCCGGCGCGAGTACACGAGGATGTTGGGGTTGTCGGCCTGGTGCACCGAGAGGTTGCGGAGCTGCTGGAGGGCCGGGTGGTCGCGGCGGATCTCGTTGAGCCTGCCGAGCAGCAGCGAGATGCCGATGTCGTCGGCGTGGTCCCACGAGCGCGGCTTGTACTCGTACTTCTCGTTGTCGATCTGCTCCTCGACGCCCGGGCGCGGGACGTTCTCCACGAGCTCGTAACCGGAGTAGATGCCCCACGTCGGGCTGCCGGTCGCGGCGAGCACCGCGCGGACCGCGAAGCCGCCGACGCCGCCGTGCTGCAGGTAGGGCGGCAGGATGTCGTGCGTCGTCGGCCAGAACGACGGGCGCATGACGGAGCCGCCGGGGCCCGCGACCTCCTGGAGGTAGTCGAGGATCTCGTCCTTGGAGTTGCGCCACGTGAAGTACGTGTACGACTGGTGGAAGCCGATCCGGGCGAGCGTCGCCATCATGGCCGGCTTGGTGAACGCCTCGGACAGGAAGATGACCTCGGGGTGGCTGGCGTGCACCTGCGCGAGCAGCCACTCCCAGAAGTCGAGCGGCTTGGTGTGCGGGTTGTCGACGCGGAACGCCGTGACGCCGAGGTCGATCCAGTGCTCGACGACGGCGAGGATCGCCTCGCGCAGCCCGACGGGGTCGTTGTCGAAGTACAGCGGGTAGATGTCCTGGTACTTCTTCGGCGGGTTCTCGGCGTACGCGATCGTGCCGTCGGCGCGCGTCCTGAACCACTCCGGGTGGGCGGTGACCCACGGGTGGTCGGGCGAGCACTGCAGCGCGAGGTCGAGCGCGACCTCCAGGCCGGTGTCCGCCGCGGAGGCGACGAACGCGCGGAAGTCGTCCTCGGTGCCCAGGTCGGGGTGGATGGCGTCGTGCCCGCCCTCGGCGGCACCGATGGCGTAGGGGCTGCCCGGGTCGCCCGGCTCGGCGTCGAGGGTGTTGTTGCGGCCCTTGCGGAACTGCGTGCCGATCGGGTGGATCGGGGTCAGGTAGACGACGTCGAACCCCATCCCGGCGATCGCGGGGAGCCGCTCGGCGGCCGTCGCGAAGGTCCCCGACGTCCACGTGCCGTCCGGCGCGCGGGTCGCGCCCTCGGAGCGCGGGAAGATCTCGTACCACGACCCGTACAGCGCCCGACGGCGGTGGACGCGCAGCGGGTAGTCGGCGCTGGGGGAGACAAGGTCGCGCAGCGGGCTGCGGCGGGGCGTGACGACCACGATCGGCGTGCCCTGG
>CBINDH010000305.1:0-3661 GCA_966249365.1 uncultured Xylanimonas sp.
GATGTCGGGGTGGTCGACGTCGAGCACGACCATCTTGGCGGCGCGGCGCGTGGCCCCGCCGGACTTGATCGTGCCGGCCATGGCGTCGGCGCCCCGCATGAACGACACGGGACCGGAGGCCGCGCCGCCGGAGGACAGCAGCTCGGCCGAGGAGCGCAGACGCGAGAGGTTGAGACCGGCGCCAGACCCGCCCTTGAAGATGAGGCCCTCCTGCCGGTACCACTCGAGGATCGAGTCCATCGTGTCCTCGACGGACAGGATGAAGCAGGCCGAGACCTGCTGTGGTGCGTTGGTGCCGACGTTGAACCAGACGGGCGAGTTGAACGAGAACACCTGGTGGACCAGGAGCCAGGTGAGCTCGTCGGAGAAGACCGCGGCGTCCTGAGGCGTGGCGAAGTACCCGTGGGTCTCCCCCGCGCGCACGTAGGCGCCGACGACGCGGTCGATCACCTGCCGCAGGCTGTGCTCGCGCGCGGGCGTGCCGAGCGCGCCGCGGAAGTACTTGGTCGCGACGATGGTCGCCGCGTTGAGCGACCATGCCGCGGGGAACTCGACCCCGTGCTGCTCGAAGACGACCTCCCCGGTTTTCCAGTTCGTCTGGACGACGTCCCGCTGCTCCCACTCGACCTCGTCGTACGGGTGCGTCCCCGCCGTGGAGAAGACCCGCGGAAATGACAACATGTGGCACCTTCCTCCGTGACGACCACTAGATGTTGTGGTCTCGTCGTTCGATCCGTAGATTAGTCGCAGAGTTCTCCTTTTAAGTCAACGACACGGAGGCAGGAGCCCATGAGTGCGACGGCGCAGTACCACGACCTGACGGCGAGCGAGCTGGCGCGCCGGTGGTGGCGGCCCGCGGTGGCCGTGCTCGCGGTCGCGGTCGCGGTGGCGTGGCGGCTCGTCAAGAACGAGCTCGGCGCCCCCGTGAACCTCGAGCTCTCGACCGCGGCCGCCTTCCTCGCCGCCGCGCTCCTGCGCCACCGCGTCGCCGCGCTCGCGCCGCTCGTCGTCGTCGCGGCCAGCGACCTCGTGCTGGGCAACAGCGCCGCGCTGTGGTTCACGTGGTCGGCGTGGGCGGCCATCGGCGTGGGCGCGCTGTGGACGCGGCGCGCCCAGGGCGGCCGGCGCTTCCTCGCCGCACTCGGGCTGGGTGCCGGCGGGTCCGCGTTCTTCTTCCTGTGGACCAACATGGGCGTCTGGCTCGAGGGCCGCGGCATCTGGTACCCGGCAGGGCTCGACGGCCTGCTCGCGAGCTACGTCGCAGGGCTGCCGTTCTGGCGGACCATGCTGCTGGGCAACCTGGTGCTGGTCCCCGCCGCGGCGGGCGTCGCGGCGCTGGTCGAGCGGTGGGAGCAGGCCCGCGAGCGCGACCGCGGGTGTGTCCTCCTCTCGGCCGCCCGATAGACCCGGGGGCCGTGACGCGACGGGCGGCGTAGCGTCGCGTCATGGCCTCCCCCAGCCTCGCCACGACGGGGCGCTTCGCCCGCCGCGAGGCGATCCGGGCGATGGACCCCGCCACGCAGTACGAGGACATCGTGCGGACGGTCGCCACCTACGAGTTCCCGTGGGACGTCCAGCAGGCGCTGAGCTTCGCCCTGTTCCGCACCTACGCCGTCCCGTCGATCGGCGGGCTGCTCGCGCGCACGGCCGAGCTCACGGACCGCACGCAGAAGCGGCACGACGACACCGTCCTCATCCTCGACGCCGTGCTGACCCACGGGATGGCGAGCCCCGAGGGCCGCACCGCCATCCGGCGCATGAACCACATGCACGGCGCCTACGGCATCGGCAACGACGACATGCTCTACGTCCTGGCGACGTTCGTCGTCATGCCCGTGAGGTGGATCGCCTCCTACGGCTGGCGCGACCTGACGGACACCGAGGTCCGGGCGACGGTCGCCTACTACGCGGCGCTCGGCCGGCGCATGGGCATCAAGGGCATCCCGACGACGTACGACGCGTTCGCCGACCTGCTCGACACGTACGAGGCCGAGCGCTTCGCGTACGACGCGGGTGGCCGCGCGGTCGCGGACGCCACGCTCCGCCTCCTGGCGAGATTCCCGACGTACCGGCTGCTCCCCGCCTCCGCGGTGCGGCTGTTCGCGCGCTCCGTCATGGACGAGCACCTGTGCCGGGCGTTCCGGTACCCGCGCCCGCCGGCCGTCGTCGTCGCCGCGTGCCGTGGGCTGCTCCGGCTGCGCGGCCGCGTGGTGAGGTTCCTGCCGCCGCGCCGTCGGCCGATGACGGCGGACGACCTGTCGTCCCTGCGGACCTATCCCGACGGATACCGGGTCGAGGACCTGGGGACCTTCCCCGGGCGCGAGTCGACCTGACCCCGGTCAGCCCCGCCCGAACCCGCACAGGCGACGCCTGGGCTTGCGCTCCGGCGCGGGGCTCCGCAGCGTCGCGATCGCCGCGGCGATGTCCGCGCGCGCCTCCGCGACATCCTGACCGTCGAACGCCGCGACCTGCGCCTCGACGTCGTCGAGCAGGTCTGCGGGCACGGCAGCCCGGACCGCGGCCGCGGCGACGAGCAGCTGCCGCACCGCGCCGACCTTGTCCCCCGACCGGGCCGCCTCGCGCGCCGCGCGCCGCACCGCGGCGTCGACCGGGCTGCCGGACGGCGCCGTCCACGTCGGGGCGTCGAACGACGTGCCCACGTTGCCGAGGGCCGAATCGAGCTTGGCGAGGGTGAGGTCGATGCCGTTCATGGCTCCGCAACCTACGCGCCCCCGCCCGCGCACGCCTGCGCGGTCCGCGCGCTAGGCCCGGCTGGCACGGGCGAGCACCTCGGCCTCCTCATCGGCCGTCAGCCCGCTCGCGGGGGCGTCCGGTGTCGCGTCCAGCCACGCCAGGGTGTCCGCCGCGGTCTCGGCCGCGGGTCGCGGCCGCAGCCCGGCGGCCCGCGCGGGCTCGGGGTCGTGGGCGAGCATCCCGTCGTACTCCGGGCGGGGCAGCCACAGCGGGAGCGAGCGGCGTCCCGCCCACGGCTGGACACCCGCGGCCTCGAGCTCCGCGTCGGGCAGCCACCGGAACGTCGGCGCCACCCCGCACCCCGCGGCGACGTCGTCGAGCAGGTCCCCGAGGGTCGTCTGCGGGCCGACGCCGTCGAGCACGCCCTGGGCGCGGGCCTCGGCGAGGTCCACGAGCCAGGCGGCCAGGTCGCGCACGTCGACCACCTGCACCGTGTCGGCGGGGTTGCCGGGGGCGAGCACCTCGGGCGCCTTGGCGACCCGCCGCATGCGGGCGACCCAGTACGCGAAGCGGCCGGACGGGTCGCCCGGGCCGACGATGAGCCCGGGTCGTACGACGACGTGCGAGCCCGCCCCGTCGCGCACCCACTGCTCGCACGCCACCTTGGCCGCGCCGTACGCCTCGGGCTGGGCGGCGAGGTCGACGTCGTCGGGCGCGGGGTCGTGCAGCGGGAGCGTGTCGGGCCCGCCGCCCGGGGTCGCGTCGTCGGCGTACACGCTGATCGTGGAGACGAACACCCAGTGCGCGTCCGGCCATGCCGCGACCGCGCGCCGCACGTGGTCCGGGTGGCGCGCGACGTCGACGACGGCGTCGAAGCGCTCCTGCGTCAACGCGGCGGGCAGGCCGTCGTCGCGGTCGGCCGGCACGTGCCGCACGCCGTCCGGCGTGGTGCCGGTGCGGCCCCGGT
>CBINDH010000306.1:0-3646 GCA_966249365.1 uncultured Xylanimonas sp.
GGCTCAACCAGCAGAGAGGCCGGGCTCAACCAGCGGAGGGGGGTTTCGACGAGGCTCAACCAGCAGCGGGGCCGGGCTCAACCAGCGGGGGGTGGTTTCGACGAGGCTCAACCAGCAGACGGGCCGGGCTCAACCAGCCGGCGGTGGTTTCGACGGGGCTCAACCAGCGGCTGTCAGTAGTCCGACGTCGGGGTGGCCGGGGTGGCGCCCGCGAGCTCGGCGAGCACGGCCGCCGCAGCCGACATGCCGAGCCGCGTGGCGCCCGCCTCGATCGCGGCGAGGGCGTCCGCCAGCGTGCGGATGCCGCCCGACGCCTTGACGCCGAGCCGGCCGCCGACGGTCTCCGCCATGAGCGACACGGCGTGCACCGTGGCGCCGCCGGTCGGGTGGAAGCCCGTCGACGTCTTGACGTAGTCGGCACCGGCGATCTCGGCCGCGCGGCACACGGCGACGATCTCGTCGTCGTCGAGCGCGGACGACTCGATGATGACCTTGAGGATGTTCCCCGCCGGGACGACGTCACGCACCGCGGCGATGTCGGCCTCGACGGCTTCGAAGTCGGCGGCCTTGGCGGCGCCGACGTCGATGACCATGTCGATCTCGTCGGCGCCGTCGGCGATGGACTGCGCGGCCTCGGCCGCCTTGACGGACGAGACGTGCTTGCCCGACGGGAAGCCGCAGACGGTCGCGACCTTGAGCCGCCCGGCGGCGGTCTCGCGGGCCAGGGCGACGAACGTCGGCGACACGCACACCGAGAACACGCCCAGCCGGGCGCCCTCCTCGACGAGCGCGACGACGTCGGCGTCGGTGGCCTCCGGCTTGAGCAGGGTGTGGTCGATGAACGACGCGAGCTCGGCCGGCGTCGTCGGCACGGTGCGGGTCACAGCTGTGCTCCCTCGATCTTCTGGTACCCGGGGACGATGACCTTCTCCACGAGATCCCGGCGCTCGTCGTGGTGCATGAACGCTCCCCAGGCGGCGGCGAGAGTCACGTCGGCGAGGTCGTCGACGGTCCAGCCGGCCTCGGTGACCAGCAGGCGCATCTCGTGCGACATCGAGGTGCGCGACATGAGGCGGTTGTCGGTGTTGAGCGTGACGGCGAAGTCGAGCTCCTTGAGGCGCGTGATCGGGTGCTCGGCGATCGACGTCGCCGTCGTCGCGGACGTCTGCAGGTTGGAGACCGGGCACACCTCGAGCGGGATCTGGTGGTCACGCACCCAGTGCGCGAGCGACCCGAGGGTCGCCTCCTTCGTCCGCTCGTCGAACGTGATGTCCTCGATGATCCGCACGCCGTGGCCGATGCGGTCGGCCTGACCGAGGTGCACGGCCTGCGCGATGGACGGCAGGCCGGCGGCCTCGCCCGCGTGGATCGTCACGGGGAAGTCGTTGTCGGCGAGGTAGCGCCAGATCTGCGCGTGCCGGTCCGGCGGGAAGCCGTCCTCGGCGCCCGCGATGTCGAAGCCGACGACGCCGCGGTCGCGTAAGGCGACGGCGAGCTCGGCGATCTCCTGCCACCGGTCGGCGTGCCGCATCGCGGTGACGAGCTGCCCGACCTTGATGGTCCGGCCCGCGGCCGCGGCCTCGGCGATGCCCTCGTCGATGCCCGCCTGGACGGCCTCGACCGTCTCCTCGAGCGTCATGCCGCGCGTCAGGTGCTGCTCGGGCGCCCAGCGCTGCTCGGCGTACACGACGCCGTCGGCGGCCAGGTCGAGCACCGCCTCCTTCGCGACGCGCGCCAGCGCCTCGGGCGTCTGCATGACGGCCAGGGTGTGGTCGAACGTCTCGAGGTAGCGCACCAGCGAGCCGGAGTCCGCCGCCTGCTGGAACCAGTCGCCCAGGCCGTCCGCGTCGGAGACGGGGAGCCGGTGCCCCACGGCGTCGGCCAGCTCCAGGACCGTCTGCGGGCGGAGCCCGCCGTCGAGATGGTCGTGCAGCACGACCTTGGGCAGATCGGGTATGAGGTCCACGAGGCGGTCGTCCGTCATGGGCTCAACCTAACGTCGCGGGCACGCCCATGCCCCCGCTGCGTGCCGTCCTCGCCTGGTGCGACGGCTCACATCCCGGCGGTGTCGTCCTCGACCGGCTCCGGGCCGACCGGTTCGTCGTCGCCGTACGGGCCGTCCTCGTCGAGCCCCGGGACCTCCTCGGCCTGCTCCGCGACGTCTGCCTCGGCGGCCTCGTCCTCCAGGTCGGGTCTCGGCGTCCCCGGCCGGTAGTCCTCGGCGGACTCGGGGCGGACGGCCTCGCGGCCGCGCAGCGCCTCCTCGAGCAGGTTCGCGACGTCGTCCGTCGGCTTGTCGTCGGGGTCGACCTCCAGCACCTCACGCTCACGCAGGTCAGGCTCGGCGATCCCTGCGTCGCGCCAGGCGTCACGGCCGGGCGTGGTGCTCATCTCTGTGCCCTCCTCTGCTTCAGACGATGGTCCGCCCATGGTCTCGCCGGAGGCGTCGCCTCGCACGTCCTCCGGGGCCGTCCGTCCGGGCGCGAGGACGTCAGACGGGCAGCAGCGTCCAGACGACGTGCGGCCAGTGGCCGAGGGCCGCGGTCAGCACCGCGCGGTCCTCCGGCGACGCGTCCTCGGGGGCGAGCAGCACCGCAGTCGGCACCGAGTGGAGCGTCGCCGACGAGGGCTCGTAGACGCGCACGACGTCGTCCGTCGCGTCGACGAGGAGCACGACGTGCCGCGGCACCGCGGCCTGCCACCCCCCGGCGAGGTCCCCGCCGGAGAACAGCGGCACGGGCACGCCCGACGACGCGGCGGCGACGGCCGCGCCCAGCATGGTCCGCCGGGTCGACCCGCCGACGACCCGGTGCGTGTACCGCACACCGCCGAACCGGGCGAAGGCCGCGGCCGCCCACGGGGCCGTGCCGAAGCGCATCGGCCAGGGCACCGGCCCCGACCGCGCGCACGCCCGGTGGACGCGCTGCTGGAGCGCGGCGAACCGCGGCGCGGGGTCGCGCGCCACCTGCAGCGCGAGCCGCGGGTCCCCCGCCATCGCCAGCATCGAGAGCACCGCGGAGCCGCACGTCGTCTGGTCGACCTGGCGTGCCGGCGACCGCGCGGCGCGCCCGTCGGCCGACAGGAACGGCAGCGAGACCCGGACGGGCCTGCCGACGGGGGCGGGACGGGTCGTCCGGCGCAGCGGGTCGAGGATCGAGGCGCGCGACGCCGCGTCGAGCCCGGCGAGGTCGTCCTCGTCCGGGGCCGGCGTCGCCGCGACGATCCCCCAGGCGCGCCGCGATGCGGGCCCCTCGGTAGACCCGACGGCGCGCGCCGGCGGCGACGCCGTGAACAGGCGCAGGCCGGCCAGCAGGTCGGTCAGGCGCATCCCGGCGCGCACGGGCGTCAGGCGATCCGGTCGATCACCACGGGGTTGCGCGGCACCGCGGTCCCGGGCGGGGCGAGCTCCCAGCCGCCCTCGAGCGACTCGAGCGCACGCGCGAACCGCTCGGGGGTGTCGGTGTGCAGCGTCATGAGCGGCTGGCCTGCCACGACGGCGTCACCCGGCTTGGCGTGCATCACCACACCGGCTCCGGCCTGCACCGGGTCCTCCTTGCGGGCGCGGCCCGCCCCGAGCCGCCACGCGGCGACACCGACGGCGAGCGCGTCGAGCCGTGCCAGCACGCCGTCCGACGGCGCCAGGACC
>CBINDH010000307.1:0-3643 GCA_966249365.1 uncultured Xylanimonas sp.
CTGGAGGCCCTGCCCGCCGACGACGACGGCGACGTCGTCGGGCGCGATGCCCGCGGCGGCGAGCGCGGCGGCCAGCGCGTACCCCCCGAGCGTGGTGGCGGGCACGGTGGCGAACGCGCCGTTGGCGCGGGCGAACGGGGTGCGCCGGTACCCGGCGATGACGGTCATGACTCCTCCAGGTCGACGGTGAGCTCCGGTTCGGTCGCGGCACGCACCTCGTCGACGGTGACGCCCGGGGAGAGGCGCCGCAGCACCAGCCCGACGGGCGTGACGTCGACGACGGCGCGGTCCGTGACGATGCGGTCGACCACGCCCTCGCCCGTGAGGGGGAGCGTGCAGCGGCGGCGGATCTTGGGGGTTCCGTCGCGGGCCACGTGGTCCATGAGGACGACGATGCGCGGTGAGCCCGCGACGAGGTCCATCGCCCCGCCCGGACCCTTGACGAGCTTGCCCGGCACGGTCCAGTTGGCCAGGTCGCCCGTCGCGGAGACCTCGAGCGCGCCGAGGATCGCGATGCTGACGTGCCCGCCGCGGATCATCGCGAACGACTGCGCGGAGTCGAAGTAGCTCGCGCCGGGCAGCGCGGTGACGGTCTGCTTGCCGGCGTTGATGAGGTCGGCGTCCTCCTCGCCCTCGTACGGGAACGGCCCGATGCCGAGCATCCCGTTCTCGGACTGCAGGGTGATGTGCACGCCCGGCGGCAGGTGGTTCGCCACGAGCGTGGGGATGCCGATGCCGAGGTTGACGTAGTCGCCGTCGCGCAGCTCGCCCGCGGCGACGGCGGCCATCTCGTCGCGCGTCCACGTCATCGTGCACCTCCCGTCCGGTCCGACGCCGCCTGGACCCACGGCGTGACCTCGACCGGTTCGGCCGGGGGAGCGGGCTGCGGCCGCGGCCGGACCGTGCGCTGCTCGATGTTCTTGACCCGGTCTCGGGCGCGCACGAGCCGGTCGACGTAGATGCCGGGCGTGACGACGACGTCGGGGTCGAGCGGGTGGTCCTCGACGTGCTCCGCCTCGGCGACGGTCAACCTCCCGGCCGCCGCGACGAGCGGGTTGAAGTTCCGCGCGGTGAACCGGTAGACGAGGTTGCCGAACCGGTCCGCCGTGTGCGCGTGCACCAGCGCGAGGTCCGCGACGATCGCCCGCTCGAGCACGTAGCGGCGGCCGTCGAACTCCTCGACCGGCTTGCCCTCGCCGAGCGGCGTCCCCACCGCGGTCGCGGTGTAGAACGCGGGGATGCCCGCGCCGCCCGCGCGCAGCCGTTCTGCGAGCGTGCCCTGCGGGACGAACTCGACGTCGAGGTCGCCGTCGAGGAACCGCTGCGCGAACAGCTTGTTCTCCCCGACGTACGACGCCAGCACGTGGCGCACCTGGTCGTTCTCGAGCAGGATGCCGAGGCCCTGGCCGTCGACGCCCATGTTGTTCGACACGATCGTCAGGTCGCGCACGCCCGAGTCGCGCACCGCCTCGATGAGGTCGTTCGGGTTGCCCGACAGCCCGAAACCGCCCACCGCGATGGTCATGCCGTCGTGGAGCAGCCCGTCCAGCGCCTCGGTGGCCGTGGGATGCAGTGCCGTCATCGTCGTCCTCCCTCGTCGGTGCCCGCCGTGGCGGCGCGGGCGCGCCGCAGCACCGCCTGCGCCTGCTTGACCAGCGGGCCGTCGACCATCCGGCCGTCGTGCGTGAAGACCCCCGGCGTGCGGGCCGCCGCCTCGAGCAGGTCGCGCGCCCGGGTCGCCTCGTCCTCCGACGGCGCGTACGCCGCCCGGATCACGGGCACCTGGTCGGGGTGGACGCACAGGCTCGCGGCGAAGCCGACGGCGGCGGCGTCGAGCGCCTCGGCGCGCAGCCCGTCGAGGTCGTCCAGGTCGAGGTGCACGGCGTCGACGGCCGCCTTCCCGGCGGCGCCCGCGGCCAGCAGCACCGCCGAGCGGGCGTGGCGTGCCACGTCGCGGTACGTGCCCTCCACGCGCCGGCTCGACGTCCCGCCCAAGGAGGCGACCAGGTCGTCGGCGCCCCACGCGAGCGCGACGACGTCGGGACGTGCGGCGAGCGCGGACGCGGCCAGCACCCCGGCGGCCGTCTCGCACAGCGCGACGACGGCGTACGGCGTGCCGTCCCGGCGCACCAGCGGGCCGACGAACCGCCCGTCCGCCTTCGGGAGCATGACCGTGCGGTACTCGGTCGCGGCGAGCGCGGCGAGGTCCGCCTCGAAGTCGTCGGTTCCCGAGGCGTTGAGCCGCACGATCGTGCGCTCGGGGTCGACGGGGTTGTCGACCACCGCGCGGCGCGCGGCCTCCTTGCGGTCGGGGGCGACGCCGTCCTCGAGGTCGAGCACGACGGCGTCGGCGCGGTCGAGCGCCTTCGCGAACCGGTCGGGCCGGTCGGCGGGGCAGAACAGCAGCGCCGGACCGAGGGTGAACGGCACGGGGTTCACGGCGCCCCCTCGCGGGTCCGCACCAGCGCCGTCCGCACCGCCCGCGCGACGACCTCGTCGTGCTGGTTGCGGCCCACGTGCGCGAACGTCACCACGCCCTCGCCCGGCCGCGACCGGGACAGCCGCTTGGCCTGCACCATCGTCTCGCCGTAGAGGGTGTCGCCGTGGAAGAGCGGGTGGGGGAAGACGACCTCCTCGAAGCCGAGGTTCGCCACCGTCGTGTCCCGCGTCAGGTGTGCGACGGCGAGCCCCACGAGGGTCGCGAGCGTCAGCATCGAGTTCATGAGCGGCTTGCCGAACGGCTGGGTCGCGGCCCACGCTGCGTCCAGGTGCAGGCCCTGCGGGTTCATCGTCAGGGTCGAGAACAGGACGTCGTCCGCCTCCGTGAGGGTGCGCCCCGGGCGGTGCACGTAGCGGACGTCCTCCTCGAGCTCCTCGTAGAAGTACCCGCGCTGGACGACGTCGGCGCTCATGCGCTCAGCCCCAGGTCGCGCGCGATGATCATGAGCTGCACCTCGCTGGTCCCCTCGCCGATCTCCAGCACCTTCGAGTCGCGGTAGTGCCGGGCGACGGGCGTCTCGTTCATGAACCCGTACCCGCCGAACACCTGCGTGGCGTCCCGCGCGTTGGCCATCGCGGCCTCGCTCGCGACGAGCTTGGCGACCGACGCCTCGGCCTTGAACGGCCGGCCGTGCACGAGCTTCTGCGCGGCGTCGACCCAGCAGGTGCGGGCCGAGTGCACGCGCGCCTGCATCCGCGCGAGCATGAACGCGACGCCCTGGTGGGAGGCGATGCTGCTCCCGAAGACGTTGCGCTGCGCCGCGTACCGCACGGCCTCCTCGAGGCAGCCCTGCGCGGCACCGGTGGCGAGCGCGGCGAACGCGATGCGGCCCTCGTCGAGCACCTGGAGGAAGTTCGCGTAGCCGCGCCCGCGCTCGCCGAGCAGGTTCTCCGCCGGGACCCGCACGCCGTCGAGGTGGAGCGGGTGCGTGTCCGAGGCGAGCCAGCCGACCTTGTCGTACGACGGCCCGACGACGAGGCCGGGCGTGCCGGCGGGCACCATGATCGACGACAGCTCGGGGGCCGTGCGCCCGTCCGGGCCCGTGAGCGTCCCGGTGACCGCGGCGATCGTGATGACGCTCGTGATCGGGGTGCCCGAGTTCGTGATGAACTGCTTGGAGCCGTCGATCACCCACGTGTCCCC
>CBINDH010000308.1:0-3634 GCA_966249365.1 uncultured Xylanimonas sp.
GGGCGAGCTCACCGTCAAGCTGGACGTCGCCGTGGACGCGCTGTCGGGTTCCGCCAAGGAGAAGATCCTGGCGGCCGGCGGTTCCGTCTCGGAGGACTGAGAGCACGGCACAGGGCCGGGAGCGCGATCGCGTTCCCGGCCCTGTGCGCTGTCATCGGTCGCCACGGGCTGGACCTTCCACCCCGTGTTCCGCATAGAATCCCCTGCGGTCCTGTCGTCCCCTCGCGGGGACTTCGCACCGGTCCGGTTCACCCCGACCCGGCCCGGACCGCGTCCATCCGGCGCCGACGGCGGCGGGCGCTCCTGCCCGTCGACGACGACGCCATACATCGCCGGGGGACCCGGCGACACGAGTCACCCGCCTCCTGGGCGGGCCAGGAGGATAGGTGCTCAGCGCATTCGCCCGGGCTTTCCGGACACCTGACCTGCGGCGCAAGCTGCTGTTCACGATCGCGATCATGGCGATCTTCCGTCTCGGCTCATTCATCCCGACCCCGGGTGTGAACTACCCGAACGTTCGCGCGTGCCTCGCCGATGTCGATGGCGGGACGTCGCTCCTGGGCCTCGTGAACACCTTCAGCGGTGGCGCGCTCCTGCAGCTGTCCGTCTTCGCGCTCGGCATCATGCCGTACATCACCGCGAGCATCATCATCCAGCTCCTGCGCGTCGTGATCCCTCGCTTCGAGGTCCTCCACAAGGAGGGTCAGGCCGGCCAGGCGAAGCTGACGCAGTACACCCGGTACCTGTCGATCGCGCTGGCGATCCTGCAGTCGACGACGGTCATCGTGACCGCGCGCCAGGGTGCGCTGTTCCCGGGCTGCACCCGCGACATCATCGTCGACGACTCGGTCGTGACGATCATGATCATGGTCATCACCATGACGGCCGGTACCGGCCTGATCATGTGGCTGGGCGAGCTCATCACCGAGCGCGGCGTCGGCAACGGCATGTCGCTGCTGATCTTCACCTCGATCGCGGCGAGCTTCCCGTCGGGCCTCTGGCAGGTCGCGGGCGGCAACAACGGTGTCCGCAACATCGTCATCGTGCTCGCGATCATCATCCTGGTCATCGGCGCGGTCGTGTACGTCGAGCAGTCGCAGCGCCGTGTCCCGGTCCAGTACGCGAAGCGCATGGTCGGCCGCCGGATGTACGGCGGGACGAGCACCTACATCCCGATCAAGATCAACATGGCCGGCGTGATCCCGGTGATCTTCGCGTCGTCGATCCTGTCGATCCCGACCCTGATCGCGCAGTTCGGCGACCAGAGCGCCGGCTGGGTCCAGTGGGTCATCGCGAACCTCGCCGCCCAGGACGCGCCGCTCTACATCGCGCTGTACGCCGTCCTCATCCTGTTCTTCTGCTTCTTCTACACGTCGATCACGTTCAACCCGGACGAGGTCGCCGACAACATGAAGAAGTACGGCGGCTTCATCCCCGGCATCCGCGCCGGCCGCCCGACCGCGGAGTACCTCCAGTACGTGACCAACCGCATCACGTCGGCGGGTTCGCTGTACCTCGTGGTCATCGCACTCATCCCGACGCTGATGGTGGTGTTCCTCGGGATCACCCAGAACCTGCCGTTCGGCGGCGCGTCGATCCTCATCATCGTGGGCGTCGGCCTCGAGACGGTGAAGCAGATCGACTCCCAGCTGCAGCAGCGTCACTACGAAGGGTTCCTCCGTTGACAGAGAACGTCCCCTCGCGCCACGACCTGCACCCCGCCTCCGGGGCGGAGGGTCGTGCCACCCGCCTGCTGATCATGGGGCCGCAGGGCTCCGGCAAGGGCACGCAGGCGGCCCGCCTGGCCGACGTGTTCGGGATCCCCGCGATCTCGACGGGTGACATCTTCCGCGCGAACATCAAGGGCGGCACCGAGCTGGGCCGGCTCGCGCAGGAGTACACGAACAAGGGCGAGCTCGTCCCCGACGAGGTCACCGACTCGATGGTCCGCAGCCGGCTCGGCGAGGAGGACGCCCAGGCGGGCTTCATCCTCGACGGCTACCCGCGCAACGCGCACCAGGTCGAGGCGCTCGACGCGATCCTGAACGACCTCGACTGGCAGCTCGACGGCGTCATCGAGCTCACCGCGGACCGCGGCGAGCTCATGGCCCGGATCGCCAAGCGCGCCGAGATCGAGGGCCGCGCGGACGACACCGAGGAGGCGATCGCCCGCCGCCTCGACATCTACGCGGAGCAGACCGCCCCGCTGACGTCCGCGTACCGCGACCGCGGCCTGCTCGTGCAGGTCGACGGCATCGGTGAGGTCGCCGAGGTGACCGACCGCATCGTGGCCGGCCTGCAGGCGCAGTTCGGCTGATCGAGCGGGGCGACGGCGTCGCCCCTGAGGAGTGTCATGCGGGTGGGCCGTGAGCGCGTCGAGCTCAAGACTCTGGACCAGGTGCGCGTCATGCGACGCGCCGGTCTGGTGGTCGCGGACGTGCTCGCGGCCGTCCGTGCTTCCGCCCGGCCGGGCATGACGACGCACGACCTCGACGTCGTCGCACGCGAGGTCATCGCCGGGGCCGGGGCGGGCTCCAACTTCCTGGGGTACCACGGGTTCCCCGCCACGATCTGCACCTCGGTCAACGACGAGGTCATCCACGGGATCCCCGGTTCGCGCGTGCTGCGGGCCGGGGACGTCGTGTCGGTGGACGCGGGCGCCGTCGTCGACGGCTGGCACGGCGACTCCGCCACCACCTTCGTGCTGGGCCCCGACGGCGCCCTGCCGCCCGGGTCGCCCGACGCTGACCCCGGCGACGACGCCCTGGTGCGTGCCACCGAGGCCGCGATGTGGGCGGGCATCGCCGCGCTCGCGCAGCGCGGCCGGCTCAACGACGTCGGCCGGGCGGTCCAGACGGCCGTGGAGGTGGCCGCCGCGGCGACCGGGACGGCGTTCGGCGTCGTCGAGGAGTACGTGGGGCACGGCATCGGCAGCGCGATGCACCAGCCGCCGGACGTGGTCAACTACGCGACCTCGAGCCGCGGCATGCCGCTCAAGACGGGCATGTGCCTGGCGGTCGAGCCCATGGTGACGCGGGGGAGCGGCGCGACGCGCGAGCTCGCCGACGGCTGGACGGTCGTGACGACCGACGGCTCGCGGTCGGCCCACTGGGAGCACTCGGTCGCGATCCTCGAGGACGGCATCACGGTCCTCACCGCCCCGGACGCCGGCGCGGAGCGCCTCAAGGCGCTGGGCGTGGACGTCGTCGTCATCGACTGACCTCGGCTGATCCGGCGCGGTGCGGAGCGCGGCGTGAGCCACCGCACCGTGCGTCCGGTTTCCTCCACGCGGGTCCGTCCGGTAGGGTAGTTCGTTGGGTGTGGTCCGTTCGCGCCCCGATTCCGGGACCTGGTCCCGGGGCGAGGCAGAACGGCAGCACGCGACATCCCACGTCCCACCACAGGTGCCACGCCGTCGGCCGTATGCCGTTCGGTGCGGCCGGGTTCGCCCGGGGAGCGCTGGAAGCAGTCAGGACGAAGAGTTAGCGGAGGATATGGCGAAGAAGGACGGTGTCATCGAGATCGAGGGCAGCGTGGTCGAGGCACTGCCGAACGCGATGTTTCGCGTGGAGCTGGCCAACGGTCACAAGGTTCTCGCTCACATCTCGGGCAAGATGCGTCAGCACTACATCCG
>CBINDH010000309.1:0-3624 GCA_966249365.1 uncultured Xylanimonas sp.
GGCAGTGAAGGGATGACATCTCCGGTGACAGCGCCCGCCGGCCCTGGCATGGTGGGCAGGTGACTGCCGACCAGCCCGACGTCATCCCCGGCAACCGGTTCTCCGACGCGTTCAACTCGTTCGCCCGCTGGCTGACCCGCCGCGGGGTCAGCCTCATGGGCTCGCGCGTCCTCGAGGTGCGCGGGCGCAAGTCCGGCGTGCCCCGGCAGACGGTCGTCAACCTCATGCGGCTCGACGACGGCGGCACCTTCCTCGTGGCGCCCCGCGGCATCACCGACTGGGTCAAGAACGTGCGCGCCCTCCCGGACGGCCGCGTCGCGACCCTCCTCGGCCGGCGGCGCGAGGAGTGGCTGGCCACCGAGATCACCGACCCCGACGAGGCGCTGCCCGTGCTGCGCCACTACCTGCGCCGGTGGGCGTGGGAGGTCGGGGCGTTCTTCCCGGCCGGCATCTCCGCGAAGTCCCCGGACGACGACCTGCGGGCGCTGGTCGGGCGCAAGCCGGTCTTCCGGCTCGACCGGGCGTGACCCGGGCGTTCAGCCCTTTGCCGCCTTGGCCGCCGCCTTCGCCGCCTTCTTGAACTCGCGGACCTTGACCAGCGCATCGGCGCTCGTGACGTCCGCGATCGAGCGGAACGACCCCTCGTCGCCGTAGTGCCCGGCCGCCTCGCGCCACCCCGTCGGCTGCACGCCGCGCTGCTTGCCGAGCAGCGCCAGGAAGATGCGGGCCTTCTGCTCGCCGAACCCCGGCAGGGCGTTGAGGCGTGCGACCACCTCGGCGCCCGTCGGTGCGCCGCCGTCCGCGCCCGGGTCCGTCCAGATGCGCGTGACGTCGCCGTCGTACCCGTCGACGACGGCGCGCGCGACCGCCTGCACGCGCGCGGCCATCGACCGCCCGTACCGGTGGATCGCGGGCGGCGTCGTCGCGAGCGCGACGAACTCGTCCGGGTCGGCGTCCGCGACGGCGTGCGGGTCGAGCGTGCCGAGCCGGTCACGGATCTTGCGGGGACCCGCGAACGCGTGCTCCATCGGGTACTGCTGGTCGAGCAGCATCCCGATCAGCAGCGCGAACGGGTCCTCGTCGAGGAGCCGGTCGGTGTCGGCGTCGCCGGTCAGCCAGAGCGCGGTCATGCCGCCATTGTCACGCCCGACGGCCAGGTGGCGCTCCTTCTCGCCGACCGGGGTGCGGGCTCCCCGCGCCGTGGGCACAGTGGCCACATGGCCATGAAGCCGTGGGCAGCCCGGATCGCCAAGCGCGCCAACCCGCGCATGGTGGCGTTCGCGCGCCGCGTGCCGCCCTTCGTCGTGATCGAGCACGTCGGGCGCGCGAGCGGACGGACCTACCAGACCCCGGTCGTCGCCTTCGCGGTCCGCGACCCCGACTCGCTCGGCGTCCTCGTCGCGTTCCCGCTGCCCTGGGGCCCGGACACCGACTGGGCGCGCAACGTGCGCCGCGCGGGACGCTTCGACCTGACCCGCAGGGGCACCCGCTACACGGTCACGAACCCGCACGTCATCCCTGCGGACGAGGCAGCACGCCTCGGAGTCCGGGCTGCCCGCCTGGTGCGCGACCACCGCTTCATGGTCGGCTCGCTCAACGCGGCGACCCCCACGGCGCTCTGACCCGCGTCCGGCAGCGCCGCGTGGCGCGCCGCCCCGCACGGCGTCGTTAGGCTGCCGCAATGAGCACCGCAGCGCCCGAGGCAACCGGCCGTCCGTCCCGTCGGGTCCTGGTGACCGGCGCGTCCAGCGGCATCGGGGCCGCCACCGCCGCGCGGCTCGCGGCGGACGGCTGGTCCGTCGTCGCCGCCGCTCGCCGCGCCGAGCGCCTGGAGGCGCTCGCGGCCGGCAACGAGCGCATCGAGGCGTACCAGCTCGACGTCACGTCCGACGACGACGTCGCCGCGCTGGTGGCGCACCTCGAGTCGACCGGCGGCCTCGACGCCGTCGTGAACAACGCGGGCGGGGCGCTCGGGCTGGACCGGGTCGAGGACGCCGACCTCGGCCAGTGGCAGCGCATGTACGACGTCAACGTGCTCGGGGCGCTCCGGGTCACCCAGGCGGTGCTGCCGCTGCTGCGCGCGTCGGCGGCCGTGAGCGGCGGCTCCGACGTCGTCGTCGTCACGTCGACCGCGGCGTACGCGACGTACGAGGGCGGGTCCGGCTACACGGCGGCGAAGCACGCCGAGCGGATGTTCGCGACGACGCTCCGCTGGGAGCTCGCGGGCGAGCCGCTGCGCGTCGTCCAGATCGCCCCGGGCGCGGTCGCCACCGAGGAGTTCTCCCTGGTCCGTTTCGACGGCGACGCGGACCGGGCCGCCAAGGTCTACGAGGGCTACCAGCCCTTGCTGGCCGACGACATCGCTGACGCGATCGCGTGGACGCTCACCCGCCCGCCCTACGTGAGCATCGACGAGCTGGTGATCCGCCCCCGGGCCCAGGCCAACAACTGGAAGACGGCCAAAACAGGCGCCTAACCCCCCCGGGGCTCACCTCCGCCGAGATGGCATTTTCGGTCGGGTCGGAGGGGCGGGAACCGACGGATAGTGCCATCTCGGCGGGTTGTCCACAGGGGTGTCGGCGCCGTTCCGGTAGGGCTGGCAGGGTCGGGGCGTGCGAGGCGCGGGCGGTGGTGGGTTTGAGCGGGCGTTCTCCTGTGCGGAGGGGAGGCGTGCGGGGCTGACCGAGCGGAACATGCGCGCCGTCGGGCTCGTGGTGCCGACGTCGGGCGCGCGGGTCCCCCGAAGGCTCGCCGACGATCACCTGGAGCGGTGCCGGGCCGTCCAGCTCGTCGTCAGGGGATTCTCCGCCGTCAGCCACGGCAGCGCTCTGCGGGTGCTGGGCGTCGACCTGCCGGGGGCGCTGGGTCGGGACGACCGGGTCCACCTCACCGTGGGCAAAGCGGCGACGATCCCGCGACGGCAGGGAGTCGTGACGCACCAGCACTCCTGGACGGGCCGGCGCTTCGACCGGCGCGAGCTGCCGTGCCTCCAGCTCGACGGGCTCGTGGTGGTGCGGCCGGCGTTCGCCTGGGTCCAGCTCGGTCCCGTGCTGGCGGTCGAGGACCTCGTCGTCGTCGGCGACGCCCTGACGCGCCGCAACGGCGCGCACACGTCCCTGGCCGCGCTGCGCCATTTCGTCGCGACGGCGCCCGCGGGGTCCCGGGGCATCCGGCGTCTGCGGGTCGCGCTCGACCTGGTACGCCCCGGCACCGACTCGGTGCCGGAGACCCGGCTCCGGCTGATCCTCGTCAGCCTCGGCCTGCACCCTGAGGTCAACGCCAAGGTGTACGACGACGCGGGCCGGTTCGTCGCCATGCCCGACCTCGTGCTGCGCGACCTCCGCCTGGCGATCGAGTACGACGGCGACGTCCACCGCACCGACCGGCGAACCTGGCTGCGCGACGTGCGCAAGCGGGAGGCGCTCAAGGAGATCGGCTGGGAGACGGTCGTCGTCACGGCCCTCGACCTCCGCGACCGCACCGAGCTGACCGCGCGCCTGACCCGGATCCTCACCCGCCGCCGCGCATCCGCGGCGTAACGCCCCGGGGCCGCGCCCCGCCCGTACGGACGCGCCCCGCCCGTACGGACGCGCCCCGCCCGTACGGACGCGCCCCGCCCGTACG
>CBINDH010000310.1:0-3607 GCA_966249365.1 uncultured Xylanimonas sp.
ACGCTCTGGGAGCGCTCGACCCGCGTGCCGCTGCTCTCGGCACGCAGGTCCCCCCGGAGATCCCGGCCGCCGCGAACCGGAAGTGTGGAGAGCACCCCCCGAAGCGGCCGGGAGTCGATCAGCTCTCGGCCGAGACCGTGAGCATGCGCAGCGCCTGCGGCACGACCACCTTCGAGCCGGTCCGGAACGTCAGGAACGCGTGCCGCTGACCGCTCGGACGGCCGTCGGCGCCGTACCCGGGCAGGATCTCTATCGTGGCGCCGATGCGGTCAGCGATGACGAACCCCGCGGCGAAGTCGCCGTAGATCATGACGTGGTCGCCGCCCGCGGTGCCGTCCACGGCGCCGTCCATGTTGCTGTTCTCCGCCCACGGCTTCCCCAGCAGCATCGGCGGGTTCTGCCGCAGTTCGGGGAACTGCAAGGCGCCGTTGGTGGTCTCGAACTGGCGGAGCGCGTTCGCGGTCGCGAGATGGGACATGAACCGGGCGTTGGGGCTGAACCGCGCCGGGAGATCGTTTTGCAGCTTGAACGGGTCGGAGTCGGCCAGCGCCTCCGAGCCGTCCCCGTCGATCTCGCTGTCGGTGCCGACCAGCCCGGTCACGATGCCCGCCGGCTGGCCGTTGCCCGAACCGGTGGTGTACGCGTCGGCCTGCAGGTTCATCGCGGCGTCGAGCATCACGCGCTGCAACTCGGACACGAAGTTGAGCGCATCCATGCCCACTTCGTAGGAGTAGATGACATCGACGTCGCCCATGTGCACGGGGATCGGCGCGTCATCGATGGTCGGCGACCCGTCCGCGGCCTGGGCGCCCTCGGTCTTCCACTCGGCGGTCGCGCCGGCGCTCGTGACGCCCTGCCAGGTGTTGGTGACCGTCTGGACGACGCGGGCCACGTCACGGAGCGGGTTGATGCTGCCCGCGTTCGTCAGCATGATCGCCGGGTCGAGCGTCAGCGGCACCATGTACCCGCCGTTGCCGGGGGTCAGGCTCATCGCCGTGCGCAGCTCGGACCGCACGTGCTCGACGCGCCGGTACGCCTCGGCCTCCTGCGGCGTCCACAGCATGTGACCGCGCTGCGGGTCGGCGAACAGCTTGACGAACGCATCCCGGTACTCCGGCGACCCGACCGCGACCGCCCAACGGGCCGCCACATCCTGGTCGGCCGCCGGGCCCGTGGTGACGAGCGCGTCGGCACGCTCGGCGGCGTAGTCCGGCAGCGCGAACTGCCGGTCCCGGTGCGCGTTCTCGATGACCCGCCGCGCCTGGTCGCGCGTGGCCGACCCGCCGGGGGTGTTCATCGGCGCGGAGGCGCCGCCGGCGCGCTCGGTGGCGTACGGGTTGCCCGCCATGCTCCGCAGCCGCTCGTGACGCGTCTCCAGCTCTTGCAGCGTCGTGTGCAGCTCGTCGCGCTCGGAGTTCAGGCCGTTCCACCGGTCCCGCACCTGGTCGGGGAACCGCTTGCCCTCGTACTCGTCGTTGATCGCCTTGATCTCGGCGTCGAGTTCGGCCAGGCGGTCACGGACTTCGTTGATCGTGCTCATGGTGCATACCTCAGAGAGAACGTGGTGATGATGACCCGCTTCTCTCTCCGAGGCACTGGCACCCGACCGGCGCGGCGACCGGCCCGGCGCGTCATGACGCCACCTCATCGGCACCTCTGATCGTACGCCACGTGGCGCCGTCATCCCGGCTCACACGGACGCGCGCCGAGCCGCGGAACCGCTCCACGGCCTCGACATCGGCGAGCATCGCGGCCACCTGCTCGTCGTGGACGGCGCACACGTCGTGCTCGCACGTGCATCGCTGGTCGGTCATGATCCATCCTCCACGCTGACGCGGGGCCGGCGGTCCCGCTGATCCATGTAGAACGCCCGCAGCACGGTCGTGTCGTGCGCCTCGGCCCACGCCCGGCGGGCCGCGTGCCAGCGCTTGCGGGCCCGCAGGTGATGCCACATCTCCGGCGCGTCCCGCCACGACTCCGGCGGCGGCCCGTCGCCCTCGACGTCCAGCCACTCGGCAAGACGGAAGTCGAGCAGCCGCTCGAGCGGCGTCCCGTCGTCCTCCGGCGCGTCCCGCCTCCTACGCGCCACGGCTGCCCCTCCTCGGCGTGTGACCCGCCCACCGCGTGCGGGCGGCCTTCTGCGCCCGGACGCTCGCCATGCTCGGCAGCTGCTCACCGTCCTCGCTCGGCAGGCCGAGCTGTGCCAGCAGCCGACCGAGCAGAGTCCGCGTGGCGTTGATCTGGGTCACGGCCGGATGCACCCGCACCTGCCCGGCGTGCCCCGTCACCGTCAGCCCGTCACGGTCGAGCACCCCGCGGAGGCCGTCGAGCAGATCGAGCGTGCGGCACGCCTCAGCGAGCACCTCGCGCTCGTCGCGGTCCAGTTCCCACGTGGACACCACGTCCGCCCAGAACGCCGCTCCACGGGCCTCCAGGCCGTCAGGAGGGGCCGTCTCGTCGGTCGCCATGGTCGTCACCTCCCGGTTTCAGGGCCACGCAGTGCGCGCGCAGCGAGAATCGTGGGCGCAGGGTCACCGGGGTCGGCAAAAATTTCCGGCCGGCACCCCGCCCCCGGTCGTCCCTCCGCCGCGCCCGCGGCCGTCATCGTTGGCCCCTGCGCGCGGCCCGCTCTGGTCACTGCACACGCTCCGGCGGGGCGGCGAGTCTGCTGGTGTCGACCACCACCTCCAAGTACGCGGGCATGAACGCCAGCAGCGCCTCCGGTGGTGCGTCGGCGGCGTAGACCGCGGGATTGTCGGGGTCGCGTGCTATGGCGCACTCGTAAGCCTCGTCGAGGTCGGTCGACCACGACCAGCCGAGTTCGGGGTCGAGGCCGGTGTACTTGCGGGCCATGCGGCGGGCGAGGCGCGAGGCGCTGACGCCGCGGTACACCGTGAGTGGCTCGGTTGGCCGTGGCGCGGGAATGCCGTAGGCCAGTTCGCCGTTCTCATCGAACTCCCAGTCGAGGAAGCCGGTCTCGTCGAACATCGCGCGCCACTGCCGCGCGGGTAGGTAGGACAGCGGGAACCCGCACTGTGCCCACGCCTTGCACAGGTCGGCGCCCTCCAGTCGCCCGGCCCGCCATTCCTGCGTCAGTGCCCGCATGATCCCCTGTAGCCGGCGGTGTAGGACCTGGGGTGCCTGGGGGTGCTCGACCTCGTACGGGCTCAGGAACCGGATGCCGGTCATGATCCGACCACCCCGTTCAGCGCCGGGCAGGTCGGGTCATGGGCTATGACGATGTTCAGGTCGAGGTCGCCGTGCTCGTCGCGGTCGACGTGCACCATGCGATAGCCGTCGCAGTCGCGGCATTCCGGCGTCTGCTCGATCAGCTCAACGACGGCGCTTGCTTCGAGCGTCAGCGCGTCGGCGGTCGGGTGGTTCATCGGCTCTCCGTTCGGCTCAGCTTCCGGCGGTGCCGGGACCGCAGCCCGGCGTCGCGTCGTGCCTGCTTGTCTCGTCGCGTCCGCTCCCGTTCAGCGCGGCGCCGGCGAGCGCCGGCGAGGCGGGCGGCGAGGCGCGCCTCGACTGCCTCGCGTAGGTCGCGGTCGATGTCGTCGCGGCTCATGACTCGAATCCGTTCGCCGCGGTGAAGCGTGGGGGCTGG
>CBINDH010000311.1:0-3570 GCA_966249365.1 uncultured Xylanimonas sp.
GCGCGTGCTCGAGTGCGGCGGCCGCCGCGGCGGGGTCCTTCTCGGCCAGCCGCTTGGCCACGCCGAGCTCGACGCCGAGGGCCACGAGGCGCTGCTGGGCGCCGTCGTGCAGGTCGCGTTCGATGCGGCGGCGCTCGCCGTCGGCGGCGGCCAGCGCACCGGCCCGCGTCTCGGTGAGGACGACGGCGCGCTCGCGCGCGGTGCTGGCCTCTGCGGCGGCGGTCTGCGCCTGGTGCTCGGCGTGCCGGGCGCGTTCGCGGGCGACGTCCGCGGCCGACGGCCCCAGCAGCGACTGCGCGAGCTGCACCTGGACGAGCGTGGCGTACTGGGCGAGCAGCGCGGCGGCCCACAGCAGCACGATGCCGACGAGCACGGCGAGCCCCGCGGTGAGCGACCAGGGCAGCGCGAGCCACTGGGCGATGACGGTGTCCTGGCCGGCGAAGGCGTACCAGACGGCGGCGAGCGCACCGCCCGCGAAGGCGGCGACCAGGGCGACGAACAGCGTCGTGAGGATCAGCGACAGGAAGGCGTAGCCGACGGCGGCCCAGGCGCGGCCGTCACGGCACGCGGCCCACATGGCCGACCACCACTCGCGGAACCCGCGCGGGGCACGGGGCACGAGCGGGGCCGGGTCGGCGACTTCCACGGGGAGCTGGAGGCGCAGGCGCACCCGCTCGGTCCTGCCGTACCAGCGGGCGGCGGCGAGCGTGCCCGCGAGCAGCGGCAGCCCGATGCCCAACGCCGGCACGAGGCTCGCCGCGGTGACGGCACAGATCCACAGCGTCAGGCCGACGCTGATCGACCACACCCACCCGAGGACGAGCTGCGAGACCGCTCGGGCCGTCGCGGCGGTGAACGGAGCCCGGACGAAGCCGGCCGCGCTCCCGAGCGCGGGGGCGAGGCGGTCCTCGAGCGCCTGGACGTCTGTGCTGGTCATACGGCAACGCTATGCGCCTGCGCCGCGGCGCGACACGGCGCAGGCCCACGGATGACCGGTAGGGCTACCCCGACGTCTACACGGGCAGGTCGGGCTTCGGGTGACCGAGGGCGTGCTTGAGGAGCGACCCGTCCGTGAACCGCACCGCGTCCGCCATGCGCGCCTCGACCTGGCCGCCGCCGAACTGCTCCGCGTAGAGCTTCGCGTACAGCCCGCCCTTGGCCAGCAGCTCGTCATGGGTGCCCTGCTCGACGAGCCGCCCGTCGGCGATGCCGAAGATGATGTCGGCGTTCATGATCGTCGACAGCCGGTGCGCGATCGCGAACGTCGTGCGGTCGGCCATGGCCCGCTCGAGCGCCTGCTGCACGAGCCGCTCGGTGGCGGTGTCGAGCGCCGACGTCGCCTCGTCGAGGATGAGGATCTTCGGGTCCTTGATGAGCACGCGCGCGATCGACAGGCGCTGCTTCTCGCCGCCCGAGAGCCGGAAGCCGCGCTCGCCGGTGATGGTCTCGTACCCGTCGGCGAAGCTCATGATCCGGTCGTGGATGTTCGCCGCCCGGCACGCCTCGACGATCTCGGCGTCGGTGGCGTCGGCCCGCGCGTAGCGCAGGTTCTCGGTGATGGTGCCGTGGAACAGGTACGGCTCCTGGGTGACCATCCCGACGACGTCGGCGAGCGAGCCCATGGTGACGTCGCGGACGTCGACCCCGTCGATGAGCACGGCCCCGCGCGTCACCTCGTGCAGGCGCGGCACGAGGTAGGTCAGCGTCGTCTTGCCCGACCCGGACGGGCCGACGAGCGCCGCGAGCTGGCCGGGGCGCACCGTGAGCGACAGGTCCGCGATGGCCCACTTCTCGGCGTCGGAGATGCGGCCGTCGGCGTCGAGGTCCTCGCCGATCTGGGAGAGGTCGGTGATGTCGATGTCGAGGTACTTGCGGGCCTCGGGCAGCGGGGTGGCGTCGACGACCTCGGGCTCCAGGTCGACGGACGCCTCCTCGACCGGCACGGCGGCGGCGAGGGTCGGCATCGACGACGGCGGCAGCACGTTGCCGCCCGCGGCGTCGGTGAGCGTGGTGACGACGGGCACCTCGAGCGCCCGGTACCCGCGACCCGAACGGCCCTTGGGGCGCCCCGAGCCCGTCGCCCCGCCGGGCGCCGACTCGGCGCGCGTCTGCGGGTAGCGGAACCACACCTCGCGCAGCTCGACCTCGCCGCGCACCGACTCCTTCGTGAGCACCTGCGCGTCCGGCCGGTCCTGGATCGACGGCTCGAGGTCGAGGTACTCGAAGAGCCGCGCGAACAGCGCGAACGACGTCTGGATGTCGAGGGTCACGCGCATGAGCTGGACGAGCGGCTGCTGGAGGCGCGACTGCAGCGTGGTGAACGCGATGATCGTCCCGGCGCTCAGCACGGCCCCGCCGACGAGGGCGCCGCCGTTGATGAGGAACCCGGCGACGAGGTACACGATCGCGGGGGTCAGCCCGAAGAACGTCGAGACGATCGAGAAGAACGTCTGGCCGGTCATGGCGTTCTTGACCTGCAGGCGCGTCTGGCGCCGGTTCTCGCGCTGGTAGCGCTGGATCTCGACGTCGGTCCGGTTGAACACCTTCGCGAGGAGCACGCCGGAGACGCCGAGCGACTCCTCGGTGATCGCCGTCATCTCGGACAACGACTCCTGGGTGCGCTTCTGCAGCGCCTTGCGCCGCTTGCCGACCTTGGCCTGGATGACCATGAACAGCGGCATGAGCACGAGCGTGATGATCGTCAGCTGCCAGCTCAGCAGCACCATCGACACGAACGCGGCGATGACCGTGACGACGTTCTGCAGGATCGAGGTCGCGGTGCTGGTCAGCACGTTCCGCACCCCGCCGACGTCGTTCGCGAGCCGCGACTGGATGTCGCCCGTGCGGGTGGAGGTGAAGAACGCGAGCTCCATCTTCTCCAGGTGCGCGAACAGCGCGACGCGCAGGTCGGCCATGGCCCCGTTGCCCACGCGTGTCGTCAGGTACGTCTGCCCGACGCCGATGAGCGCGCTCACGAGCGGGATCGCGACGAGCCCCGCGACGAGCCAGTACAGGAGCGTCATGTCGGGCCCGCCCTCGGGCGGGAACAGCGCGTCGTCGAACACCGCCCGGGTCAGGAACGGCGCGACGCTCGTCAGGGACGCGCTGATGACGACGGCGAGGCCGACGAGCGCGAGCTGCCCCTTGTACGGGGCCAGCAGGGTGACGATGCGGCGGAGGACGGGCTGGTCGGGGGTCCCGGCGATCCGGGTGGTGGGCGGCGCGGTCGGCGTCGTGGGGTCGGGCATGACCCCATGCTCATGCCTCGGGGCCGACTCCGCGCGTGGTAGTTGCCCCGGGCGCTGCGTCGTCCTTGCCGCCACCTTCGCCATCGGCTGCCTTCGCGGCTTCCTCGGCTTCCTCCGCGGCCGCCTCGGCCGCGAGCTCGGGCACGAGGTCGTAGCGCGTCCGGTACAGGTCGAGCAGCGCGAGCAGCATCGCGACCACGGGGATCGCGAGCAGCGCGCCCGAGACGCCGAACATCGCCGTGCCGAGGATGACGGACCCGAAGCTCACGGCAGGGTGCACGTCGACGGCACGCGAGCTGATGCGCGGCTCGATCGTGAGGTT
>CBINDH010000312.1:0-3550 GCA_966249365.1 uncultured Xylanimonas sp.
CGGTGGTTTCGACGGGGCTCAACCGGCAGGGCCGTGGTTTCGACGGGGCTCAACCAGCAGGGCGGTGGTTTCGACGGGGCTCAACCGGCAGGGCCGTGGTTTCGACGGGGCTCAACCGGCAGGGCCGCGGTTTCGACGGGGCTCAACCAGCGCGGGGCTCAGCCGGCGGTGGCCGCGCGGTGGCGCTCCGCGAGCGCCTGGTACTCGAACGCGTTGCGGCGGACCCGCTCCCGGGCCTCGTCGTCGAGCTCGCCGCGGTCCTTGGCGGGGACGCCGACCGCGAGGTGGTGCGCCGGGACCGCCTGTCCCTCGCGCACCAGGGCACCGGCCGCGACGAACGCGCCCTCGCCGATCTCGGCCCGGTTGAGCAGCGTCGCCGCCATGCCGATGAGCGCCCCGTCGCCGACCGTCGCACCGTGCACGATCGCCCCGTGCCCGACGCCGACGTTCGCGCCGATGCGCGTCGGCACCCCGGTGTCGGTGTGCACGACGACGTTGTCCTGGAGGTTGCTGCCCTCGCCGAGCACGATCTCGTCCATGTCGCCGCGCAGCACGGCCCCGTACCAGACGCTCGCGCGCGGGCCGATGCGGACCCGGCCGATCACGGTCGCCGTCGGTGCGAGCCACGCCGTCGGGTCGATCTGCGGGACGTGACCGTCGAAGGGGAGCACCGTCGCCATGGCGGCGAGACTACCCGGCGCCCACCAGCGAGTCGTCGTGGCTGACCGGGGACGCCGCGGCGTCCTCTGCGGGCTCCGCCGTCAGCGGCAGTCCCAGGGCCTCGCGCAGCGTGGTCCCCACGCGGGCGGCCCGGAACCGGCCGCGGGTCTGCAGCGCCGGCACGAGACCGTGGACGACGGCGTCGAGGTCGGCCTCGAGCGCGGCGGGCCGCAGCAGGAACCCGTCGGCGACGCCCGTGTCGACCCAGTCGGTGACCGTCTGCGTGAGCTGCGCGGGCGTGCCCGCCACGACGAGCGCTCCCGCGCCGACGTCAGGCCCGTCGAGCTCCTCGACCATCCCGAGCCGCGCGTGGGCGCTCTCGGCGTCGGCAGCGAGGACGACGAACGCCTCGGCGAGGTACTTGAGCTCGCGCGGGTTCCGCCCGGCGGCGAGCGCGGCCTCGTGGACGGCGTGGTGGAGCGCGCGCGCCTGCTCGCGGCTGGGCGCGACGATGCGGACGACGTCGGCGGTCGTGGCGGCGGGGACGATGCAGCTCTCGCCGCGCACGCGCATGACGACGGGGGGCCGTCGCTGCGGGAGCGGTGCGTGCGCGCCCGCCGCGCGCCGGACGGCGAACCGGATGCCGTCCTGGTCGAGGCGGACACGGCCGTCGGAACCGGTCTCCGATCCCGCGCCCGGGTCCTGGGCCCAGGTGCGCACGACGCGCTCGGCGTCCGCGGCGGCCTGCGCGGGCCAGCGTTCGTCGGTCGCGGGAACGCCGGCGGGGCAGCCGACCTGCCAGCCGGAGCGCCCGGAGCTGGCGCGGTCGATCGCGGCGATCGCGGCCGCGACCCGCGGTGCGTCGAGGTGCATGGTGTCGAGGGCGGCGACGAGGCCGATGCCGTCGGTCAGCGGCGCGACCCGGGACGCCGCCACGGCGGTGTCCACGCGACCGCTGACCCGGCTGCGACCGGGGTGGAGCAGGAACGGCTCGTCGAGGACGACGAAGTCCAGCAGCGCCCTGTCGGCCGCGCGCACGAGGCGCACGAAGCGCTCGCCGTCGAACGGCCGGGCGACGGGCGCGCCGGGGGTACGCAGGGCCCGTGCGCCTGCGGTGGTGAGGTCGACGCCGATGACGATGTGACGGCTGGTGCGGGGCATGCGTGCTCCTAACATCCCCGCCCCCCTGGCGGGTTCGCGCTTTGTCCGCCGTGACGGCGGACCTGGTCCTCACCCGGGGCCCCCACCCACGCGGGGGTTGCCGTCCGACGAGCCGGGGCTTGACGTCGGAGCTCATGACCCAAGGCCTTGCGGCCTCGACAGTCGGGACCCTAGGGGCGCGTCCACGCCCGGATCAACAGGGGTTTCGCATGGCGAGATGCCGCGCTGTGACGAACGTCGGCGTTCTGGCGGACGCCCGCCGTCAAGTATCTTGATGTCGAGAAAACCCCTGCCCGCTGCCGCCGCGCACAACGCCGAGCGCAGCGGCCCTGCCCTGGGAGCGACGCCGCATGGCTGATCAGTCCACGATCATCTACACCCACACCGACGAGGCGCCGCTGCTGGCGACGTACTCGTTCCTTCCGATCGTCCAGGCCTTCGCGGGCCAGGCCGGCGTCGCCCTCGAGACGCGCGACATCTCCGTCGCGGCGCGCATCCTCGCCCAGTTCCCCGACCGTCTGACCCCCGAGCAGCAGGTCCCCGACGCGCTCGCCGAGCTCGGCCGCCTCGCCGAGGAGCCGACCGCCAACATCATCAAGCTCCCCAACATCTCGGCGTCGGTACCGCAGCTCAAGGCCGCCATCGCCGAGCTGCAGGCCAAGGGCTTCGACGTCCCCGACTACCCCGAGTCCCCCGAGACCGACGAGGAGCGCGAGATCCGCGCCCGCTACGACCGCGTCAAGGGCTCGGCCGTCAACCCGGTGCTCCGCCAGGGCAACTCCGACCGCCGCGCGCCCGCCTCGGTCAAGGCGTACGCCAAGGCGCACCCGCACCGCATGGGCGCCTGGGCCGCCGACTCGAAGACCAACGTCGCGACCATGACCGAGGGCGACTTCTTCCACAACGAGAAGTCGGTCGTCCTCGGCTCGGACGACACGCTCACGATCCGCCTGGTGGCCGAGGACGGCTCCGTGACCGTGCTCAAGGACGGTCTCAAGGTCCTCGCCGGCGAGGTCGTCGACGGCACGTTCATGTCGGTGCGGGGGCTGCGCGCGTTCCTCGCCGCGCAGGTGGCGCGCGCCCAGGAGGAGGGCGTGCTCTTCTCGGCCCACCTCAAGGCCACCATGATGAAGGTCTCCGACCCGATCATCTTCGGGCACGTCGTCCAGGCGTTCCTGCCCGCCGTGTTCGAGCAGTTCGGCGACCAGCTCCGCGCCGCGGGCGTCTCGGCCAACGACGGCCTCGGCGCCCTGCTCGCCGCGACCGAGTCGATGCCCGACGGCGAGGCGGTCCGCGCCGCCGTCGCGCGCGGGCTCGCCGAGGGCCCCGCCCTGGCGATGGTCAACTCGGACAAGGGCATCACCAACCTGCACGTCCCGTCCGACGTCATCATCGACGCGTCGATGCCCGCGATGATCCGCGGCGGCGGCAAGATGTGGGGCCCCGACGGCCTGGAGCACGACACGCTCGCCGTCATCCCCGACTCGTCGTAAGCGGGTGTCTACCAGGCCGCGATCGACGACTGCCGCACGCACGGCGCGCTCGACCCGGCGACCATCGGCACCGTCCCCAACGTGGGCCTCATGGCGCAGGCGGCCGAGGAGTACGGCTCGCACGACAAGACCTTCGAGATCCCCGTCGCGGGCACCGTCGAGGTCGTCGACGCCGCGGGCGAGGTGCTGATGTCGCACGACGTCGAGGCGGGCGACATCTGGCGCGCCTGCCAGAC
>CBINDH010000313.1:0-3545 GCA_966249365.1 uncultured Xylanimonas sp.
GGTGGACGGACGAGGAGCACGCGGGCTTCCGCGACACGATCGCGGGCGGCATGCGTACGGCAGACGGCCTTGCCCAGGCGAACCTGCCCGACGACGCCTCCACGGAGGAGGTGCTCGCCGCGGCGCTCGGCGTCGCCGTGGGCGGCAAGGACGGCCTCGGCCAGCGCAGCGACGACGCTCAGGAGCTCGAGCGCCAGCTCACGCAGGCGAACCTCATCACCGTCGAGGGCGAGGTCACCGCACCCGCCGACGTCGTCCTGCTGCTGTCCGCGGCGGCGAAGGACGCCGGTGACGACGCGGCGGCGACCCCCGCGCCCGCGGAGACCGCGATGTCGTCGATGGTCACGCTCGCGCGAACGGTCCAGGGCCTGACCCCAGTCGTCGTCGCCGGGCCGACGGTCACCTCGGGCGACGTCGTCTCCTCCGTCCGGGGTGACGGGGACACCGCCGAGCGGGTCAGCACCGTCAGCGGGATCGAGACACCGATCGGGCGGATCGTCGTGCCGCTCGCGCTCGCCGCGCAGCGCAGCGGCACCGTCGGCCAGTACGGGTTCGAGGACGGCGCGACGCCGCTCCCGCCGCTCGTCGCACCGGTCGAGCCGGAAGAGCCGGACGGCACCACCACCGGCGTGACGGAGGGCGCTGCCGAGGGCGCCACCGGGGCGGCCACCGGCGACACGCCCGAGGCCGGGGGCAACGGCTGATGGGCCTGCGACGGGTGGCGCGCGCCGCCGTGGTCGCGGGGGCGGTCACCGCGGGGCTCCGCGCCCTCGGCGACGAGCAGCCACCGGGCGGCGCCGAGCGCTGGACCCGCCCCAACCACCGCGGCGAACCCATCAGCCTGCTGGAAGGTCCCGCGGTGGCGGCGGGCCTCGCGGCCGGTTCGCTCGCCGCCGGCCAGGGGAGCGGCCGGGCCGCCGGGTTCGTCGCGACCGTCGGCGCCGGGGCGTTCGGGCTCGTCGACGACCTCGCCGAGGACGCGTCCACCCGGACCAAGGGCCTCAAGGGACACCTGGGCGCGCTGCGCGAGGGCCGCCTGACGACCGGCGGGCTCAAGGTGCTCGGCATCGGCGGCAGCGCGCTCGTCGCCGCAGCGATCGGCACCCGCCGTCGAGGCACCGCGGGCGCGTGGCTCGGCGACGTCGCCGTCAACGGCGCACTCATCGCCGGGACGGCGAACCTCCTCAACCTGCTCGACCTGCGGCCCGGGCGTGCGCTCAAGGCGTCCGCGGCGCTCGCCGTCGTCCCGGCTGGAGGGCCCCTCGCCGCCGCCGGCACGGGGGCGGTGCTCGGGTCCGGCGCGGCCGCCTGGAGCCGCGACCTCGGCGAGCGGGACATGCTCGGCGACAGCGGGGCCAACGCGCTCGGGGCGCTGCTCGGCACCCGGCTCGCGCTCGGCCTGCCGCGGCCGCTGCGCCTGGCCGCGCTCGCCGGCGTCGTCGGGCTCACGCTCGCGAGCGAGAAGGTGAGCTTCTCGAAGGTCATCGCCGAGACCCCGTGGCTCAAGGCGGTCGACGACCTGGGCCGACGGTGACGGAGCCCGCCTCGCGCCCGACGCGGGCGCAGACCGTCGCGAGCGCGGCGCTGCTCATCACGGCGGTCACGCTCGCGAGCCGTGTCGTGGGGTTCGGGCGCTGGCTCGCGCAGGGCTGGGCGATCGGGACCGACGGTCTCGGCGACCCGTTCAACACCGCCAACATGCTGCCCAACATCCTGTTCGAGGTGGCTGCGGGCGGCGCGCTCGCGGGCGCGATCATCCCGCTGGTCGCCGGGCCGCTGAGCCGCGCGGCGTTCACCGCCGCGGGCACGGAAGAGGCCCGGGCGGTCGCGTCCCGCAACGCGTCCGCCCTGCTCGGCTGGACCCTGGCCGTTCTCGTGCCGCTCGGCGCGGTCGTCGCGGTCTTCGCCCGCCCGATCGCGGTCGAGCTGCTCAACGTCCGCCAACCCGTGGAAGCGGACATCGTCACCGGGTTCCTCCAGGTGTTCGCGCTGCAGATCCCGCTCTACGGCGTCGCCGTCGTGCTCGGCGGCGTGCTGCAGGCGCACAAGCGGTTCTTCTGGCCGGCGTTCTCGCCGCTGGTCTCGAGCCTCGTCGTCATCGGCGTCTACCTCGGCTTCCGGACGTTCGGCGAGAACCCGCAGGACCTCGCCGCGCTGTCGGAGCGGGCCCTGGGCTGGCTCGCTTGGGGAACCACGGCCGGAGTGGCCTTCCTCGTCCTGCCGCTCCTCGTTCCCGCCCACCGCACCGGCCTGAGGCTGCGACCCACGCTGCGGTTCCCCGCGGGCGACGGATCACGGGCGGCCCGGCTGGCGTTCGCGGGCGTGGGCGCCGTCGTGGCCCAGCAGCTCGCCCTGTTCTTCGTGATGCGCACGTCGCAGGACTTCCCGGCGGGCACCTACACGGTCTTCAACTACACGCAGCAGGTCTACCTGCTCCCGTACGCCGTCCTGGCCTTCCCGATCGCGACGAGCGCGTTCCCCGCGTTCACGGAGCACGCGACGCACGGGCGGCTCGACGAGCTGCGCGCCCTGGTCGCGACGACCACCCGTGCGCTGGTGCTCGCGGCGGCGGCAGGCGTCGTGATGATCATCGCGGCAGCACCACAGATCGGTGCCGTGTTCGACCTGATGGTCACGGGCGACGCGCCCGGGATGGTCCACGGCCTGACCTGGATGGCGCCCGGACTCGTCGGGTTCGCGCTGATCCTGCACCTGTCGCGGGTGCTGTACACGATCGACCGCGGTCGGGCGGCGGTGATGGCCACGGCGATCGGGTGGCTCGTCGTGACGGTCGGCGTGGCGCTCGCGCCGGTGGTGCTCGACGCCGACGCCGGCCAGCACACCGTGCTCGCGTGGTTCGGCGGCTCGATGACCGTCGGGATGCTCGTCGCGGGCGCCGGGCTGCTCCTCGCGGTCCGCCGCCACCTGGGCGCCACGGCACTGACCGGCGTCCCGCTGACCCTGGGCGTGCTCGCCGTCGGCGTGGCGCTGTCCGCGCTGGCCGGGCGGCTCGTACCCACCCGCGTGACGGCGACGATCAACGGCGAGGTCCGGTTCGACGGCGGGGCGCTCGCAGCGAACCTCGGTCTCGGCGTCGCGGCCGCGGTGGTCGCCCTGGTGGTGCTCGCCGTCGTCGCGCTGGTCGATCCCGGGCTCCGGGGGCGCGTCGTCGGGCTGGCCCGTGGCGCGCGCCGCAGACTCTCCCGGCGGTAGACGCCGTTCCGCGCCACGTGCCACGCCCCACACGGTTCAGGCAGGGCATCGCGGACCGCGTCGGTTAGCATGGAGTTCCGTGGCAGATCACCTCAACCGAACCCAGTCCCGTACCTCCGGCCGCTCGGGTGCCACGCACACGACGCGCCACATCTTCGTGACGGGCGGTGTGGTCTCCTCTCTCGGCAAGGGACTGACTGCCTCCTCGCTCGGCCGCCTGCTCCGCTCGCGGGGCCTGCGCGTGACCATGCAGAAGCTCGACCCGTACCTCAACGTGGACCCGGGCACGATGAACCCGTTCCAGCACGGCGAGGTGTTCGTCACCGAGGACG
>CBINDH010000314.1:0-3544 GCA_966249365.1 uncultured Xylanimonas sp.
CGCTCATGCGGCGCGGCGTCGGCGGGGACGACTCGTGGGGCGCGCGGACGCACCCCGAGTACCTGGTGCCGCGTGGGGAGCTGGTGTTCCGGTTCTCGTTCCAGGGGGTGTGAGCCGGCCACCTGGGGTTGAGCCCCGCCGAAACCCCTTGGCAGATTACTCGCGTCAAGAATAGTATTCCGAACGAGAGAAACCTGCCGAGGAGTTGGGGTGTTCGGCCATGGCCGGCTTCGTAGGACGAGAGGCGGAGCTCGCCGAGCTCGCGTCGCAGCTCGATGTCGTCCGCTCTGGCCGACGCGCAGACAGCGGTGTGGCGGTGCTCCTGCGCGGGCGGCGACGCGTGGGAAAGTCCAGGCTCGTCACGGAGCTGGTCCAGCGCGCGGGGCTGCCGAGCGTCTACTTCCAGGCGGCCCGTGGCGCACCGCTCGGCGACGAGCTTGCGGCGCTCGCCGAGGCCGTCGCGACCTCGGGGCTCCCTGGTGCCGAGATCGCGGCCGGCAACACACCCTCGTCGCTCACCGCGGCGCTGCGGCTCCTCGCCGCCGCGCTCCCGGCCGACTCGCCGTCGGTCGTCGTCCTCGACGAGCTTCCTTGGCTTCTGGAGGGCGCTCCCGGCGGTGCCGGTGAGCTCCAGCGGGTCTGGGACCGCGAGCTCGCTCGCAAGCCCGTGCTCCTGCTCCTCCTCGGGTCCGACCTGTCGATGATGGAAGCGATCAGCCGCCCGGACCAGCCGTTCCACGGTCGCGCGACCGAGATGGTGCTCCACGAGCTGACGCCGCGCGACGTGGCGCGGATGACCGGCCTGCGCGGCATGGACGCCTTCGACGCGTACCTCATCAGCGGCGGCCAGCCGCTCGTCGCGCAGGAGTGGACAGCAGGGCAGCCCGCGGCCGCATTCGTGCGCGCGTCGTTCGAGCGTTCGACGAGCGCCCTCGTCGTCTCGGGTACCCGGGTGCTCGACGCGGAGTTTCCCGAGGCAACCCAGGCGCGTGCGGTGCTCCGCGCCATCGGTGGACGCGGAGAGCGGACATGGAGCGGGATCCTCAGATCGTCCGGTGTCTCGGGAAACTCGCTCGAACGGGCACTGGCGCTCCTCGCGGAGAAGCGCGTCGTCGCCGCCGACGAACCGCTGTCGACGAGAGCCGCTTCGAAGGACCGCCGGTGGCGCATCGCAGACCCCGGGCTGCGCTTCTGGCTCGCACTGGTCGAGCCCGCGCTCGCCGACATCGACCGAGGGCGCCCCGACCTCGCGGCAGCCCGGTACGACGCGGCCATGCCGGCATGGCGTGGCCGGGCGGTCGAGCCCGTCGTCCGGGACGCCCTCGCCCGCCTGCTGCCGGACGAGCAGTGGCCCGACGCCGTCGCAGTCGGTGGGTGGTGGCCGCGCTCGAACGTCCCCGAGATCGACATCGTCGCCGCCGACGCCCGGCCCGCCCGACGGATCGCGTTCGCAGGGACGATCAAGTGGCGGGCAACACGGGGGGTCACGACGGCCGAGATCGACGACCTGGCCCGTGCGGCCGTGAGCGTGCCCGGGATCGGCGCCGCCACACCGCTCGTCGCGGTCTGCCCCGCCGGGGCCGTGAGCGACCCGCGCCTGGCGCGGACGTGGACGGCGGACGACCTCCTGGGCGCGTGGCGCTAGGCGGGCTCTCGTGACCACGAGAGCCCGCCCGTTGCTCACTTCGTGAAGAACACCGGGTCGGAGAACCACCCGACCTGCAGCGTGAACAGCCCGGGCGCCCCGGCGGGGACGACGACGCACTCGTTGGCCGTGAACTGGCCACCCGTGTAGAGCTCACCGACCTCGGTGAGGTCCTCGGGGATGACGCCGCAGGTCGACCCGTCGTACGTGACGGAGTCGTCCCCGACGAACTGCACGGACAGGTCCACCCACGGCGCCGCCGTCTCGGCGCCCTTGTACGTGCCGCTCAGCGGGACGATCCAGTACTCCGTCCCGTCCTCCGGCGGGCTGTTGAACTGGTTCTCGGCCTTGATCTCGCCCCACGCCTCCCGGGGGGTGCCGACCGTGATGTCCCAGTCGTCGTTGGCGACGAGGGTGCCGGCGGGGAACGGGTTCGCGCGGGTGCCCTGCTCGGCGGCCGCCGGCTCCGCGGCGGGCTCCGCGGCCGGCTCGGCATCGTCGGGCTCGGCCGCGTCCGCCGGCGTCTGCGCCGCGGTGGGGGAGTCGTCGAGCTCGTCGACGACCTCGTCGATCACCTTGCCGTAGAACGCCTGCGATGCCAGGACGCCGATGCCGCCGACGACGGCGAGGACGATCGCGGCGATCGCGAGGCCCTTCTTCGGGGCGCCCTTGCGGGCCTTGACCAGCCCGACGACGCCGAAGACCAGACCCAGCAGCGCGAGCACGAACGCGGCATTGTTGACGATCGGGACCAGGCAGAGCACGACCCCGATCAGGGCCAGCACGAAGCCGGCCGTGGCGAGCCCGTTGCCCTGCGCGGGAGCAGGGGCGGGAGCCGGCGCGAACGCCGGCGAGGGGGTGAGCTGGTCGCTCATGGGTACCTCCGTGGTGACATCGGATGGACGGGTGGTCAGAACTTGGGGAGCCGGACGAGATCGGTGGTCTCGAGCCCGGCCTCGACGGTGACGACGTGGCGGGAACCGCCGAAGCCGATCCGGGCCTCGACGTCGGTCTGCTTGTGGGTGCGCTCGTCGAAGGCGCGGTACCGCACGCCACGACGGATCGCGGCGTGGACCGCCGCCACGGACGCCGTCTGCAGGCGGCCGGTGGTGATCTCGGAGACCTGCAGCTCGATGACGTCGGCGGCGGTGCTGCCGCCCTCGGTCAGGCGCACTGCTCGGATGAAGGGCACTGCTCTCCTCCTCGGTTTCGCTCTCGGCCCGGCGACTCGTCGGGAGCCGGCGACCCGCGCCGCCGACGGCGAAACCCTCGCGCGGCGGCCCGCAGCGGGACATCGGCCGACCGCACGGAACCGCCTCCGCCGGTCGGGTGAGACGGGCGCCCGATCCCTGCCCGGTCAGGCGACGTCGCGTGTCGGCAGGGATCCGTACGCTGCGGCATGTGACCGCGATCCGCCCTGAACCTCCGGCACCCACGGACGTCGCCGAGGCGCTCGGCCGGCGCATCAGCGCACGCAGCGCCCGGTGGCTGGCACGGTGGGGCACCGTCGTCGCCGTCGCGGTGGCCTTCTGCAGCTCGACGGTCGCGGCATCGGCCGTCGACGGGTATGCCGCGTCGCAGAGCGACGGCACCGCATCGGACCTGATGGCCGTCACCGCGCTCGTGGGCTGGGCAGTCGCCGGGTCGTTGGTGCTACGCCGTCGCCGGCCCGTCCTGGTCGCGACGGTCGCGTCCGCCGCCGCCATCGTGCTGCCGCTGGACTCGTTCGCGGCGCTGCTGGCCCTGACGTGGGTGATCGCGTCGGCCCGGCTGCGCACCGCGGTCCTGGTGGGTGCCGCGGTCGTCGCCGCGACCGCGACGTCGCTGTACCGGGACTACGCGCGTGACCCGATCGACCGGGTCTTCTCCGGGCACGACCCGGTCACGGGCGCGCTGACG
>CBINDH010000315.1:0-3534 GCA_966249365.1 uncultured Xylanimonas sp.
GCAGCACCCGGCGGACGTAGTATCGCCCGTTCTCCGCCGCCACCTCGCGCTCCGTCTTCGCGAAGAGCGCGGGCGCGCTGCGGTACCACGAGTCGCGCCTCAAGCCCGGGGCGTCGGGGGTGTTCGGCGGCGTCGTCGGCGAGTACCGCGGCACCCGTCAGCTCACGCACCCCGACTACCTCATGGTGGGCGACGGCGGCGACGTCGCCGACGACGAGCAGGCCCTGTACCTGGCCAGCCTGCCCATCCCGATGTACCCGGCAACCGCGTCGATGCCCACGTGGAAGCTGCAGCGCTGCGTGCGGACCGTGCTCGACACCCTCACCGAGGAGGACGTGCCCGACCCGGTGCCCGCCGAGGTGCGCACCCGCGCCGGGCTGCCCACGCGGTTCGCCGCGCTGCGGCTCGTGCACACGCCGCAGACCACCCAGGAGGCCTACAAGGGCCGCCACCGCCTGCGGTTCGAGGAGGCGTTCGTGCTGCAGGCCGCGATCGCGCAGCGCCGGGCGCGCACCGCCGCGGAGGACGCGACGGCACGCCCCGGGCGGCCCGGCGGGCTGCTCGAGAAGTTCGACGCCGCGCTGCCGTTCACGCTCACGTCCGGGCAGGTCGCGGTGGGCGACGAGCTCGCGCACGATCTCGCGCAGCCCCGGCCGATGCAGCGGCTCCTGCAGGGCGAGGTCGGCTCGGGCAAGACGGTCGTGGCGCTGCGCGCGATGCTCCAGGTGATCGACGCGGGCGGGCAGGCGGCCCTCCTCGCGCCGACCGAGGTGCTCGCCGCGCAACACGCGCGGACGCTGCGCTCGCTGCTCGGGCCGCTCGCCGAGGGCGGGCTGCTCGGCGGGGCCGATGACGGTACGCAGGTCGCGCTGCTGACCGGTTCGCTGCCCGCGGCGGCGCGCAAGAAGGCACTGCTCCAGGCCGCGTCGGGCGAAGCCGGGATCGTGGTCGGCACCCACGCGCTGCTCAGCGAGAACGTGCAGTTCGCCGACCTGGGCCTCGTCGTCGTCGACGAGCAGCACCGGTTCGGCGTCGAGCAGCGGGACGCGCTGCGCGCCAAGGGCAAGGTGTCGCCGCACCTGCTCGTCATGACGGCCACCCCGATCCCGCGCACGGTCGCCATGACGGTGTTCGGCGACCTCGAGGTCTCGTCGCTGACGCAGATCCCTGCGGGGCGGTCCGGGATCACGACCGTCGTCGTGCCCGCTGGGAACCCGCGCTGGATGGAGCGCACCTGGGAGCGGGTCCGCGAGGAGGTCGACGCCGGGCACCGCGCCTACGTCGTCTGCCCGCGCATCCACCCCGACGACGAGGTCTCGGGCAAGGCGGCCGCGGCCGACTTCGACGAGGTGCCCGACTTCCTGGCGCTCCCCGGCGCCGAGACGCCCGACCGCGCCCCGCTTCGTGCCGTGCTCGAGGTGGCCGAACAGCTCCGCGCGACCCCCGCGCTCGCCGGGCTCACGGTCGACGTGCTGCACGGGCAGATGCCACCCGCCGACAAGGACGCGGCCATGGCCCGCTTCGCCGCGGGCACCTCGCAGGTGCTCGTCTCGACGACGGTCGTCGAGGTGGGCGTCGACGTGCCCGAGGCGACCGTCATGGTGGTCTTCGACGCCGACCGGTTCGGCCTCTCCCAGCTCCACCAGCTCCGCGGGCGCGTCGGCCGCGGCTCCGCGCCGGGCCTGTGCCTGCTCGTCTCGACGGCGGAGCCCGGGTCCGACGCCGCCGCGCGCGTCGAGGCGCTCGCGGAGACGACCGACGGCTTCCGCCTCGCCCAGCTCGACCTCGAGCTGCGCTCCGAGGGCGACGTCCTGGGCGCCGCGCAGAGCGGGCGCACGTCGGGCCTGCGCCTGCTGCGCGTGGTCAAGGACGCCGACCTCATCGAGGAGGCGCGCCGCGAGGCGGCAGCGGTCATCGCCGCGGACGTCGACCTGGGCGGCCACCCGGCGCTCGCGGCGGCCATCGCCGCCCAGCTCGACCCCGACCAGGAGCAGTTCCTGGACCGCGCGTGAGTCAGGACAGCTCGCGCGGGTAGACGACGACGTCGACGAGCGCGCCGTTGCGCCACACGGTGACCTCGGCTCGCGCCCGATGGCGTCCTGGACCGTCGCCCGCTGCAGCGCCGTCACCGACGAGACGCGGCGCCCGTCGAGCTCGAGGACGATGTCGCCGCGGCGCAGGCCCGCCTCGGCGGCCGGGCTGCCGGCCGTGACGTCGGCGACCTGCAGGCCCGTCGGCGCGCCCACCTTGGCCGCGACCGGCGGCGGCAGCGGCACCCGGGCCCCCACGATCCCGAGGAACGCCCGGCGCACCCGCCCGGAGGTCATGAGCTGGGTGACGATGCCCCGCGTCGTCGCGTTGACCGGCACCGCCAGCCCGACGCCGATGCCCGCCACGGCCGTGTTGACGCCGACCATCCGCCCGGCGCTGTCGGCGAGCACCCCGCCCGAGTTGCCGGGGTTGAGCGCGGCGTCGGTCTGGATGACCTCGTCGACCACCCGGCCGTTGCCCGTGGGAAGCGAGCGCCCCAGCGCCGAGACGATGCCGGCGGTCACGCTGCCCGCCAGCCCGAGCGGGTTGCCCAGCGCGACGACGAGCTGCCCGACGCGCAGCCGCGCGGCGTCGCCGAGCTCGACGGGCGGCGGCACGTCGCCGCGGGCGTGCAGCACCGCGAGGTCGGACAGCGGGTCCCGCCCGACGACGTCGGCGCGCACCTGCGACCCGTCGGTGAAGGTCGCGACCGCGACGTCGGCACCCGCGACGACGTGCGCCGACGTGAGCAGGAAGCCGTCCGCGGTGACGACGCTCGCCGAGCCGGCGCCCTGGCCGCGCGGCAGCGTGACGGCGAGGCTCGCGACGCTGGGCAGCACCGCGTCGGCGACCGCGACGACGGCGCGCGAGTAGGCGTCGAGCGCGTCGGCGTCCGTGATGTCCTCGGGTTCCAGCGCCATGTCTGGTCAGCGCTCGGGGCGCTCCGGATGTGCCCGTGTTCGCCGACGGCGCAGCAGCCCTCGTAGGCTCGCCGCATGACCAGGATCGTGGCGGGCAGCGTCGGCGGCCGGACCCTGCAGGTGCCGCCCAAGGGCACGCGCCCGACCAGCGAGCGCACCCGCGAGGCGATCTTCAGCCGGCTCGCGCACTACGGCGTGCTCGACGGAGCCTGCGTGCTCGACCTGTACGCCGGCTCCGGCGCGCTCGGGCTCGAGGCCGCGTCGCGCGGGGCCGTCGCCGTCACGCTCGTCGACTCGGCCAGGCGCGCCGCCGACGTCGCCCGGCGGAACGTGGCCGCGCTCGGGCTCGGCGGGAGCGTGCGCGTCGTCGGCGAGGACGCGGGCCGGTACGCGGCGTCGCTCGCGACCGCGCCAGGAGAACCGCTCGACCTGGTGTTCCTCGACCCGCCCTACGACCTGTCCGAGGCGGCGCTCGGGGCCGTCCTGGAGTCCCTCGCCGCCCCCGGGGTGCTCGCCGCCGACGCCGTCGTCGTCGTCGAGCGGTCGACGCGCAGCGCGGAGCCGTCGTGGCCCGCGCGGCTGG
>CBINDH010000316.1:0-3533 GCA_966249365.1 uncultured Xylanimonas sp.
GCCTCGAGCTGGTCGAGACCCACCTCCAGGCCCGCGAGCTCCACCGCCCGCCACAGCAAGGCGGGGTCGCCGGTGGGGTCGGCTGCAGCGAGAACGAGGAACTGCTGCACCGGTGCCGCGTGCTCGGCCATCTCCATGCGGAAGGAGGCTTCGATCCTGTCGGTCACCTTCACCGCGGACGGCAGACCGAACCCGCCGGCGGTGTCGATCAGCGTCGCCGACCGGCCGAACGTCGTGATCGCCAGCGGGTTGCCGTCGGCCTCCGACAGAACCCGGTCACTGACCTGGGGGTCGAGGCGGCCGTGAACGGATGCCGCCAGGAGCGCGGCCGCGTCGGTCCTGCCGAGGCCCCCGAGGGTCATGGACGGGAGGCTGCGGAACGCCGACGTGTCGACGACGTCACGTGTGGTCACCAGCACGACGACCGGGTCCGCGACAAGGCGGCGCGTGGCGAAGACGATGGCCTGCGCCGACGCCGTATCCACCCAGTGCGCGTCGTCCACGAGGCAGAGGACCGGGCCCGCCTCGGCGGACACCGCGAGGAGGTTCAGTGCGGCGAGCCCGACCACGAGCGGGTCGGGCGTGGGGCCGGCGGCGCGGCCCAGCGCCACGTGGAGCGCCGCGCGCTGCGACTCCGGAAGCGCCCCGTCCGCATCGAGCAGAGGCGCGCAGAGTTGGTGGAGCGCCGAGTACGGGAGGTCCATCTCCGACTGCACGCCCGTCACACGAAGCGTGTGAAAGCCGTCGGCTTCCACAGCGACCGCGTCCAGCAGCGCCGACTTCCCGATGCCGGGCGCCCCTCTCAGCACGAGGGCAGCGCTTGACCCCCGCCGCGCCACGGCAAGCAGCTCCAGCAGGCTGGACTGCTCCGACCGCCTGCCGACAAGAGACACCTTGGCGTCCTGGTTCACCACGGCCGACACCCCGTCGAAGGTCGAGGCGGAGACGCTCCCGCGGGCACGCAGGTCGAGCACGGGACCATGTCACGCCCTTCCCCGGAGTGGCAGATCGCGATCATGCCCGACTTTACGAAGGTCGGACTCCCGACGGAAGGTGCCCGACGGGCGAACCATCGTGGTCGTCCTCGACGCCGACACCCCAGGTGAAGGCGAACCCGGCCGGTAGTCTGGTGCGGTGAACCTCCGCCTGTACGACACCGCCACGCGCACGGTGTCCGACTTCGTGCCCCGGACCCCCGGCCAGGTCGGCATCTACGTGTGTGGCGCCACCGTGCAGGCCGCCCCGCACGTCGGGCACCTGCGCCCGTCGGTCGCGTTCGACGTCCTGCGCCGCTGGCTGACCCGCAACGGCCTGCAGGTCACCCTCGTGCGCAACGTCACCGACATCGACGACAAGATCCTCGCCAAGGCTGCCGCGGCCGGCGTCGAGTGGTGGGCGCACGCCGCCCGGTACGAACGCGAGTTCACCGCCGCGTACGACGCCCTCGGCGTCATCCCGCCCACCTACGAGCCGCGCGCCACCCAGCACGTCACCCAGATGGTCGAGCTCATGGAACGCCTCGTCGAGCGCGGCCACGCCTACACCACCGGCGAGGGCAACGTCTGGTTCGACGTGCGCTCCTGGCCCGCCTACGGCGAGCTCACCCGGCAGCGGCTCGAAGACCTCGCCCCCGAGCCGCAGTCCGCCGACGACGTCGCCGACCCCGGGCACGCCAAGCGCGACGTGCACGACTTCGCGCTCTGGAAGGCCGCCAAGCCCGGCGAGCCCGCCACCGCCTCCTGGCCCACCCCGTGGGGCCGCGGCCGCCCCGGCTGGCACCTCGAGTGCTCCGCGATGGCCCAGCGGTACCTCGGCGACGAGTTCGACATCCACGGCGGCGGCCTCGACCTGCGCTTCCCGCACCACGAGAACGAGCAGGCCCAGTCCCGCGCCGCCGGGTACCCCTTCTCGCGCCGCTGGATGCACGCCGCCTGGATCACCCAGTCGGGCGTCAAGATGAGCAAGTCCCTCGGCAACGGGCTGCTCGTCACCGAGCTGTTCAAGCAGGCGCCCGCCGCCGCGATCCGGTACGCCATCGTCTCCGTCCAGTACCGCTCCATGCTCGAGTGGACGCCCGACACGCTCGCCGAGGCGACGGCCACCTGGGAGCGCCTCAGCGGGTTCGTCGAGCGGGCCACCGAACGCGTCGGCGCCGTCGACGCCGACGAGATCGCCAAGGCCGAGCTCCCCGAGGGCTTCGTCGAGGCGATGGACGACGACCTCAACGTGCCCGCCGCCCTCGCCGTCCTGCACGAGCACCTCCGCGGCGGGAACACGGCGCTCGCGGCCCCCGCGTCCGCCGAGTCGGACGCCGCCGTGCGGGCCGCCCTCGTCGCGGTGCGCGGCATGCTCGACGTGCTCGGCCTCGACCCGGCCGACCCGCAGTGGGCACGCACGGACGCGGCGACGTCGTCGGCCCGGGAGGCGCTCGACGTGCTCGTGCGCGCCGAGCTCGAGGCGCGTGCCGCGGCGCGCGCCGCGAAGGACTGGGCGGCGAGCGACGCGATCCGCGACCGGCTGACCGCGGCAGGCATCCTCGTCCAGGACGGGCCCGACGGCGCCCGCTGGACGCTGGCGAACTAGACGACCTCGGTGGTCGAGCATGTCGAGACCACCCGACCGACGTAGTGGTGGTTTCGACGAGCTCAACCACCGAGAGTGGGAGAGACACTGATGGCTGGTAACCAGAAGCGGCCCGGCGCCGTGCGCAAGGCGGGTTCGAAGAAGGGCGCCCGCGTCGGCACGGGCGGCCACGGGCGCAAGGCGCTGGAGGGCAAGGGCCCGACGCCGAAGGCCGAGGACCGTACGTACCACCCGGCGTACAAGAAGAAGCAGGCCGCCGAGAAGCGCGCCGCGGGCCAGCGGCAGAAGGGCGCGGCGCGCGGCGTCGTGCGCGGCACGCGGAAGCCCACCGACGGCGTCGAGGTCATCGCCGGGCGCAACTCCGTCCTCGAGGCGCTGCGCACCGACGTGCCGATCACCTCCGTGTACGTCGCCACGCGCATCGACCACGACGACCGGACCCGCGAGATCCTGCAGCACGCCTCGACCGCCGGGATCAACCTGCTCGAGGTCACCAAGCCCGAGCTCGACCGCCTCACCGACGGCCAGGTGCACCAGGGCATCGCCGCGCAGGTGCCGCCGTACGAGTACCGCGACGTCGACGACCTGCTCGACGCCGCGGAGGCGTCCGGGCGGCCGCCGCTCATCGTGGCCCTCGACGGCGTCACCGACCCCCGCAACCTCGGTGCGATCCTGCGGTCCGCGGGCGCGTTCGGGGCGCACGGCGTGCTCGTCCCCGAGCGCCGTGCCGCAGGCGTGACGGCGTCGGCGTGGAAGGTCTCCGCGGGTGCCGCGGCGCACGTGCCGGTGGCCCGCGCGACCAACCTCGCCCGCGCGCTCACCGACCTCAAGAAGGCGGGCTGCTTCGTCGTCGGGCTCGATGGCGACGGCGACCAGCAGGTCGGCGAGCTGAGCGTCGCGGCCGACCCGCTCGTGGTCGTCGTCGGCTCGGAGGGCAAGGGCATGGGCCG
>CBINDH010000317.1:0-3531 GCA_966249365.1 uncultured Xylanimonas sp.
CTCGGGGATCTCCCCCTCGGGCCCGGCGACCGCCACCTGGACCTCGTCCACCGCGCCGACGAACGCGGGGCTCGTCCCGTCGCGAACCTCGGCGCCGGTCTCGGTGCCCGCGTCCGGGCCGTCCTCGCCCGGACCTGCCACGACGTCCTCGGTCTCCATCTCGACCCAGTCCGTCCACGCGTCCCCGGTCCGGGTCCGCAGCGCCACCGTGGTGCCCGCGGGCGCGGTGTCGTCCGCCCAGGTGACGCCGACGACGGCGAGCCCCGACGGGGAACCGAGCGCCGAGAACACGTCGCCCGGCGCCTGGCCCGCGACGTCGGCCTCCTCGATCGGCTCGGGGATCGCGTCGTCGCCCGGGACCTCGTCGAGCGTGCTCTCGACGGCCACCTCGGTGACGTCCGCGGCGATCCCCTCGGAGCCGGCAGCCGCCGGAGCCAGCCCGGCGGGCGCCGCGCCCGAGGCGTCCGACGCCGTCGCCGCGAGCGCCGGAAGGGCCTGCGGCGACACGTGCGCGGAGCCGGCCGGCGCCAGCCCGAGACTGGCGACCAGTCCGACGGCGATCGCGGGCGCGCTCAGGGAACGGACGTGGTGGTCCATGGTCATCGGCCCTTCGTCGGGATTGTCGGGCATGCCCCGGACTCGTTCACCGTACGAAAGGTCCGGGGAGTCGGCCACCAGGCAGCCCGGCGTGGCCCCGGGACGGTGCCGTCCCTCCGGGTGGGCCCGGACCACCGCACACCCGCGCCCTGGCACAATGACCGCATGACTTCTACGCCCGCGCCCGAAGCGTCGACGCAGGCCGGGCCCTCCGTCGCGCAGACGCGCCGCGAGGACACCTGGGTGGTGATCCCCCTCTACAACGAGGCGACGGTCATCGCCGACGTCGTCGCCGACGTCCGCACGGTGTTCCCGCACGTCGTGTGCATCGACGACGGGAGCGTCGACGCCTCCGCGGAGCGCGCGCGCGAGGCGGGTGCGGTCGTGCTTCGGCACTCCGTGAACCTCGGTCAGGGCGCATCGCTCCAGACGGGCTTCACGTACGCGCTACGTCAGGGCGCGAAGTACATCGTCACCTTCGACGCGGACGGCCAGCACCAGGTCGCCGACGCCGCGGCGATGGTCGAGCTCGCGGAGCGCGAGGGCCTGGGCGTGGTCTTCGGCTCACGGTTCCTCGACGAGCGCACCGATCCCGGGTTCCTCAAGGGCCTGGTCCTCAAGACCGCCGTCTGGTTCACCCGGCACAGCACGGGCCTGAAGCTCACCGACGCGCACAACGGCCTGCGCGTCCTGCGTGCCGACGCCGCCGCGGGCGTCAACCTCAAGCAGGACCGGATGGCGCACGCCTCGGAGATCGTCCTGCAGCTCGGACGCACCAGGCTCCCCTGGCGCGAGTACCCGGTGCACGTCCTCTACACCGAGTACTCCAAGGGCAAGGGGCAGTCGCTGTGGAACTCCGTGAACATCCTCATCGACCTCATGGTCAACTAGCCGGGAGCCCCGCGTGCTGATCCAGCTCATCCTCCTCGCGTCGATCGCGCTCGTGACCGTGCTGCTCGGCCGGTCCACGAGCAACGCCCGGCACATGGCGTTCCGGCGACTGTTCCTCCTGCTGTTCGTCGTCGCCTCGGCGGCCGCGATCCTGTTCCCCGCGGCACTGAGCCGCATCGCCAACGCCCTCGGCGTCGGGCGAGGCACCGACCTTCTCCTCTACGTCCTGGTGATCGCGTTCATCGGGTCGCTCGCCATGGCGTCCCGCCGGGCGACGGAGCTGGGCCGGAAGCTGACGGTCGTCACGCGCGAGCTCGCCCTGCTCGAGGCGCGGCACGACGAGCTGCTCGCCGACGCGGAGCGTCGCGCCGGCGGCACCACCTCGAAGGACGACGCCGCCGACGGCTGACGGTCAGGCCTCCACAACCCCTCCACGCGCCCGTCGCCACCTGCCCGAAGCCCGGCGACACGCGGCGATTACCATTCCGGTTCGTGAGTCCTCGTCACGCCGCGCCGCAGGGCGCCCGCCGACCGGTCGTCAGCGCCCCGTACCAGGCTGACGGCCACCTCGGTGCGCCCGCCGGCGACGGGTCCTCGCACCAGCCGGCCCACGCCCGCAGCTTCGCGCGCCACCGGGTCGCGCGCAGCATCGGGATGTTCCTCACGGGTGCGCTCGCGTTCGGCGTGGCGGGCGGCGCGACGGCCGCGGTGAAGTTCACGGGCAACATCGACAAGGTCGACGTCGACGTCGCGCTCGGGGACGTCGACCGCCCTGAGGTCGTCGCACCCGAGGACCCGAACGCGGGCACGGCGCTCAACATCGTGCTCATGGGTTCCGACACCCGTGACGGCGCCAACGGCAACTTCGCCTCGAGCGAGAACACCAGCGGCGCCCGCTCGGACACGACGATGATCCTGCACGTGTCGGCCGACCGGTCGCGCGCGGAGCTCGTCTCGATCCCGCGTGACACGACGGTGGACATCCCCGCGTGCCCCACGAGCGACGGCACGGCGAAGTCGCGGCCGTGGGGCAACACCAAGTTCAACGCGGCGTTCTTCCAGGGCTACACGAAGGGCGGCGACATCGCCTCGGCGGCGCTGTGCACGCTGACCACGATCGAGAGCCTGACCGACGTCCGCATGGACGGGTTCGTCGTCATCGACTTCGCCGGCTTCCAGAACATGGTCACGGCGCTCGGCGGGGTCACGATGTGCATCCCCCAGCGCATCGAGGCGCCCGACGCCGGCAACCTCGTCCTGGAGCCCGGCGTCCAGACGCTCGACGGCCCCACCGCGCTCCAGTTCGCCCGTGCGCGCAAGGGCAAGGGCCTCGGCGACGGCTCCGACATCGGGCGCATGGGACGCCAGCAGCAGCTCCTGTCAGCGATCGCCAACGAGCTGCTGAGCAAGAACCTGCTGGTCGACTCGCCCGCGCTGCTGCAGTTCCTGGGCGCGACGACGAGCTCGATGACCATGAGCAGCAACTTCGCCTCGGTGCAGGGACTCGCCGGGCTCGCATACTCCCTGCGCAACGTGCGCCCTGACAACATCACGTTCATGACGGTGCCCTGGCGCCCCGACCCCAACAACGCGGCGAACGTCCTGTGGACCAAGGACGCCGACGTGCTGTGGGACAACCTGCGCCACGACCGGCCCATCACCACCCCGGCCGGCGCGACCGAGGCACCTGCGACCCCGGCGGCGTCGGACGCCGCCTCGCCGCAGTCGGGGTCCCCCGACCCGGGGACGGGCGCCGCGAGCGCGTCGCCGACCCCGACGCCCACGCCGACCGAGACGACAGCCGAGGCGGGCAAGGAGGCGTTCACGGGCGCCGACGTGACCGCGATCTGCGGGTGATCCCATGAGCAACGTGCCGCCTTCGTTCACGCCGTCGGGCAGTCCCGGACGACCGTCCGAGCCTGGCGACGCCATCCCCGTGCGCGGGACCGGCCAGCGGCGTCCCGCGACCGGCGGGCGCATCGGCCGGCCCGACGACGCCGTCCCCGCCTCGGTCGAGCCGCGGGTGCGACGCCAGTCGTCGCG
>CBINDH010000318.1:0-3520 GCA_966249365.1 uncultured Xylanimonas sp.
CCGAGGTCCCGGACGCCGAGGTCGTCCTGCTCCAGGAGATCCGCGACCTGCTCGCCACCCGCCGTTCGTGCGTCTAGCGCCGGCCCCAGTGCGGCGGCACGTCGCGCATCAGGCGCTCGTCGTTGTCGCCGTGCCCGCCACGCTCGTCCTGGGGCACGCCCGAGACCTGCTCGCGCTCCGTCCCGGGACGCACGACCCGGCGGTGCCGGCGCGGACGGCGCGGGGCGGGGACGTGCTCCTGGGGCTCAGGCCTGCTCTCGGTCACCGTCCGATTGTCCCCCGGCCTCGCCGGCCATGACGTCGTCGAAGGTCGGCTGGTCGGCCGGCGTGACGCGCGCCGGCGACGTGACGTCGTCGGCGGCGGCCGCCTCGTGGTCACCGGGCGCGCCCGTGACGGTCGGCCCGGCATCGTCCGCGGCCTCCGCGTCGACCGCGCCGGCGGCCGGGACCGTCGCGCCGTCGGGCGGCGTCGTCTCGTCCGCGGAGAGGTCCTCGTCGTCGTCCTCCACCGGGAGGATCGGCACCACGATCTCGCGCGGCGGCACCACGCCGCCGATGGTGCCGATGCGCTCGTCGCGCACGGCCTGGACGAGCCGCCGGACGCGGTCGGCCTCGCCGTCGGGGTCGAGGAACGCGGCGGCGCTCCACACCTGGGTGACCACCCAGCCGAGGCGTTCGAGGCGTTCGGCGACCTGCCGGTCGCGCACGCGGACGGAGGGCTCGGCGACGTACGCGGCGTCGTCGGTCAGGACGGCGACGAGCAGCTCGCCGGGCAGGTCGGGGTGCCCGACCACGAGCGGGATGCGGTCGCCGTCGGGCAGGCCGTAGTCGGTCTCGACGAGGTACCCGAGCCGCCACAGGCGCTCACCCAGGTCGACGACGAGCCGGTCGGGGGCGCGCGCGACGTCGACGCCGTTGCCGAGCTCGACCTGGTCGGCGACGTCGGACCGGGCCTGCGCGAACTCGAGGACCTCGGCGAGCAGGCGCGGGCCGTCGCCGCGGAGCCGCTCGGGGTCGAGGTCGCCCGCGAGGAAGCAGGTGACGACGCGCAGCCGCCGACGGGTCGCGCCGAGCGCACCGAGCAGCATCGCCTCGCCGCCCGCCTCGCTGAGCACGCCGAACCGGTGCAGGACGCGCCCGTGCGGGGTGCGTCCGAACCCGAGGGTGAGGACGATCGCGTCGCGCGACAGCCCCGCGACGCCGGTCACGTCCGCGACCACGACGGGCTCGCGCCGAGAGCCGGAGAAGAACGGGGCGAGCGCCGGGTTCGCGCGCACCTCGGCGAGCAGCGCCTCGCGGATCCGGTCCGCGTGCACGGCCGTCACGGTGACGATGCCGAGCGTCTCCTCGGGGCGCGTCAGGGCGTGCTCGATCGCGATCTCGACGACACGGTCGACCTCGGCCTGCGTCGACTCGACCGTGCCGGACTCGGGGTCGGGCATGCCGGAGCCGTCGACGAGGTCGAGGTGCACGGTCGACTCGGCGCGCGGCAGCGGTGCGGGCCGCAGCAGCCCGCGGTACCCGTGGCGGGCCAGCAGACGGGTCAGCTCAGGGTCGCGCTGCGACTCGCGCGGCTGCACCGTCACGTGCGGGAGCAGCGCGGCGAGCTCGTGCACCGCCGTCCCCGACGCCGAGCGCACGTCGCCGACGACGACGACCTGCCGGGCGCGGGCCAGCGCCGGGACGACCGACTCGAGCGGCACGTGCTGGACCGCGTCGAGCACGACGAGGTCGATGGTGCGTGTCGCAGGCAGCAGGTGCGGCACGAGCGTCGGGGTCGAGACGAGCGCGGGACGCAGGCGGCGCAGCACGTCGCCGTGCCGGGTCGCGAGGTCGCGCAGCGACGTCAGCCTGCCCTCGACGAGCTCGGTGAACAGCGCCTCGGCGTCCTCGCGGTCCTCGCGCATGGCGGTGCCCAGGTGGGCGCGCACCGCGGCGCGTACCGGGCCGGAGAGCGCGGCGACGTGACGCCGGTCGAGCTCGCGGAACCGGCGTGCGAGCGCGTCGAGGCCCGCGCCGTCCTGCCCGGCGAGCGCCGGGTCGGCGGCGAGGAGCTGCTCGAACACAGAGCTCCACCAGGCCAGCTCGACCTCGGGGCCGACGAGCTCCGCGTCGACGCGCCGGGCGGCCAGGTCGTCGACCAGGTCGCCGAGCCCGGCGGCACGCACGCGGCGCAGGGCCGCCGTGCGGGCGGGCAGCGTCTCGAGCGCGTCGGCGTCGGCGGCGAGGCGCGCGAGCCGCTCCGCCAGCGCGTCGAGGTCGAGGTCCGCCAGGCCCCCGCCGAGCGGCGTCGTCGCGAGGATCGGCTCGAGCGCGTCGAGGTCGATGCGCACGGCCTCGTGGGTGTCCTCGATGGTGGCCAGGCCCTCGGGCAGGGTGGGCCAGCCGCCCCGCTGGGCATGCTGCGCCCACACCTCGCGCTGCGCCTGCACCTCGCACAGCGCGGCGTGCAGGTCGGGCACGCGCACGCCGGGCCGCACCATGTCCTTGGCCCGCTTGCGCAGCCGCCGCCGCGTGAACGCGCCCATCTCGACGCCGTTCGCCGCCCGCCAGCTGCGCGACGCGGTCGCCTGGACCAGGTCGGTCGCGGTGCGCTCGAAGACCATCGGGTGGAACAGGTCGAGCGTGCCGCGCATGCCGCCCAGCATCTCGATCTGCTCGCCGAACCCGGTCACCGTCGTCGGGGGCGTCAGGCCGGTGATCTCGGCGACGTACGCGATCTGGCGGCGGAGCTGCGGCAGCGTCGTGTCCTTGAGGCGGCTCACGCGCACCAGCGCCTTGCGGGCGTCGTCGTCCGTCAGCAGGTGTGCGTCGAACCACGGCGTCGACGTCGAGCGGAGCGTGAACGCTCCGAGCTCTGCGGCCTCCTGCAGGTCGCGCGCGGCGGCGCGGCGCGCGTCGGCGTCGAGCGCGACGACGGTCGCCGGGGCGAGGCGGACGGTCGTCGACGGCGACGGGCGCTCGGCCGTGAGCCGGGCGAGCGCCTGCAGCGCGTCGTACGCGGAGACCTGCCACGGGGCGCGGCTCTGGTGCAGCGCGGTGATGTACGCGGCGAGCTGCGCGCGCGAGCCGATGAGCGCGTCGCGGAGCCGGGCGATGCCGTCCTCGTCGACGACCTCGGGCTCCGACGCCATCGCCGTCAGCAGGCGGCGCGAGACGTCCTGCCGCCACGTCGGCACGGGCGGCACGTCGAGCAGCAGGCCGTCGAGGTCGAGGGAGGCGAGCCGGGCCCCGAGCGCGTCCGCGGCTCTCCGGTGCCCGGTCACGTACAGCACCGAGCGGCCTGCGGCGGTCGCCTCGGCGACGACGGCCGCGACCGTCCCCGCGACGTCGGACCCCACGGGGGCGTCGACGTACAGGTGCCCGCCGGTGGCGAGCGCGTCGACGACGTGCCGCTGGTGCGGGTCGAGGTCACCGACGCCACGCTCGAGCGCGGGCGACGGGTCGCCCTCCGCGGGCGACGGCACCTCGAGCCCGCCGACGGCCTGGGCGGCGGCGTCGACACCCGCGAGCGCCGCGA
>CBINDH010000319.1:0-3496 GCA_966249365.1 uncultured Xylanimonas sp.
AACCGGCCACCACCCGTTCCGGCGTCGACGGCACGTTTGATCGCGCCCATCGACTCTGGCACCTCCTGCCACTCGTCGATGAGCACAGGTGGAGTCATCCGCGACAGGATCGCATCGGGGTCCGCACGGAAGGCCGTGGCCTGGTCGGGGTCGTCCAGGCGGACGACACTGGCGGCCCGCCGCAACGCCGTGGTGGTCTTGCCGCACGCGCGCGGACCCACCAGCATGAATGCCGGCAGTCCCGTGAACGCCGCGTCGAGGACGTCGTCGACGATTCGCCGCTGATACGCCAACACAGCCTCCAAGGTGGGTTTAGCACCCAACCTAATGCTGTTTTAGCAGACTTGCTAGCGTCGGTTTCACATGGCTAGAGGGACGGGACCGTGATCTCGGCGCGGGCCGCCTTGAGAGCGATGTCGGTGCGGGCGTGCGACCCCTCCAGGCCGATCAGGGCGACGCCCTCATAGGCGCGGGCGCGGGCCTCGTCGAGCGTGGCACCCTCCGCGACCACCGACAGGACGCGGCCGCCCGCGGAGACGAGCGTGCCGTCGGCCGCGATCCCGGTGCCGGCGTGGAGCACGTGCACGCCGTCGAGCGCCTCGGCGTCCTCGATGCCCGTGATCGGGTCGCCCGTGCGGTTCTTCCCGGGGTAGCCGTGCGAGGCGACGACGACGTTGACGCTCGCGCACGGCGACCAGCGCAGCGCGGGCAGCTCGTCGAGCGTGCCGGTGGCGGAGGCGAGCAGCAGCCCGGACAGCGGCGACTCGAGACGGGCGAGGACGACCTGGGTCTCCGGGTCGCCGAAGCGCGCGTTGAACTCGACGACGCGGGTCCCGCGCGAGGTGAGCGCGAGGCCCACGTAGAGCACGCCCGCGAACGGGGTGCCGCGCCGGGCCATCTCGTCGATCGTGGGCTGCGCGATGCGCTCGACGACCTCGTCGACGAGGTCCGCGGGCGCCCAGTCGAGCGGCGAGTAGGCGCCCATGCCGCCCGTGTTGGGGCCCTCGTCGTCGTCGCCGACGCGCTTGAAGTCCTGCGCGGGCTGCAGCGGGACGACGTGCGTGCCGTCCGAGATGACGAACACCGAGACCTCGGGCCCGTCGAGGTACTCCTCGACGACGACGCGGCCGTCGTCGCCCCGGGCCTCGAGCGCCGAGCGCGCGTGGTCGAGCGCCGCGGCCCGGTCGGAGGTCACGACGACGCCCTTGCCAGCCGCGAGCCCGTCGTCCTTGACGACGTACGGCGCGCCGAACGCGTCGAGCGCGGCGGCGACCTCGTCGAGCGTGGTGCACACGTGCGCCATCGCCGTCGGGACGCCGGCTGCGGCCATGACGTCCTTGGCGAAGGACTTGGACCCCTCGAGCTGCGCGGCGGCCGCCGTGGGCCCGAAGACGGGGATGCCCGCCGCGGCGACGGCGTCCGCGACCCCGGCGACCAGCGGCGCCTCGGGGCCGACGACGACGAGCTCGGCACCGAGCGACGTGGCGAGCGCCGTGACGGCGGCCCCGTCGGTCGCGTCGACCGCGTGGAGCGCGGCCTCGCGCGCGATGCCCGGGTTGCCGGGTGCGGCGTGGAGCTCGTGGACGCCCTCGGCGGCCAGGGCGTGGACGATGGCGTGCTCGCGGGCACCGTTCCCGACGACGAGGATCCTCACGGGGCCCCAGTGTAAGGAGTAGGGGTCGCCCCGAGCCGTCGGTGGTCGCTGGACGGTCAGCCGGACGCGGCGCGGAAGCGTTCGGCCAGCCGGGCGACGGCGTCGCGCAGCTCGGCGGGCCCGACGACGTCGAACGGCACGCCGAACATGCCGAACCGGGCCGCGAGCCCGTCCCACGACCACGATCCCATGACCACGCGGCAGCGGGGTGCGGCATCGTCGTCGGACAGGGGCTCGACCGTGCCGCCCTCGCCGGCCCACGGCGCGAGGTCCCGCGCGCGGGTGTGGACCACGGCCTCGCCCCACGCCGGGTCGCGCGGCCGGGCGAAGCGCTCGGCGACGAACGCCGCGACGTCGGGCGCGGGCAGCGGCCGCGGCACGAACCGCGGACCCGTGGGGGTGCGCGGGGTGATGCGGTCGACGCGGAACGTGCGCCAGTCGTCGCGCTCGACGTCGTAGGCGACGAGGTACCAGCGGCCGCCCCAGGTCACCAGGTGGTGCGGCTCGACCCGGCGCGGCGGACGGAACGCCTGGTCCCCGGTGCCGACGGGCTCGTCCGTGCCGCCGTCGTAGTCGAAGCGCAGGACCTCCCGCGCCCGGATGGCGGTGCCGAGGGCGAGCAGCACGTCGGGGTCGACGGACGGGAGGTCGCGCTCGCGGCGGCCGCGCGGCACCGCGGTGACCTCGAGGGCGTCGAGACGCGCGCGCAGGCGGGCGGGCATGACCTGCCGGATGGTCGCGAGCGCGCGCACGGCGCCCTCCTGGGCGCCCGGCACGCCCACGGTGCGGAGCGCGACGGCGACGGCCACCGCCTGCTCGTCGTCGAACAGCAGCGGCGGGAGCTCGGTGCCGGCGTCGAGCCGGTAGCCGCCGTCGGGGCCCTTGGTGGCGCGCACCGGATACCCGAGGTCGCGCAGGCGGTCGACGTCGCGTCGCACGGTGCGCGGCGAGACTCCGAGGCGCTCGGCGAGGGCGTGGCCGGGCCAGTCGCGCCGCGCCTGGAGCAGCGACAGCAACGTGAGCAGTCGTCCGGACGTCTCGAGCATGCGAGCAGCATCGCACGGGTTAGCGGACAGAACCTGACCGCTACTGGGAGGAGCGTGGGTTCTACGACCACGACTGAGGAGGACCAGTGATCAGGACCCGAGGGCTCACGAAGGACTTCGTGACCAGGAACGAGACCGTGCACGCCGTGCGCGGCATCACGCTCGACGTCGAGCCCGGCGAGCTCGTGGCAGTGCTCGGCCCGAACGGCGCCGGCAAGACGACGACGCTGCGCATGCTCACCACGCTCATCGCTCCCACCGCCGGCACGGCCGAGGTCGCGGGGCACGACGTCGTCACCGCACCGGACGCCGTCCGGCACGCCCTCGGCTACGTCGGCCAGGGCAACGGCGCCGGCCACGCCCAGGTGGTGCGCGACGAGATCGTCACGCAGGGCGTGATCTACGGGCTCGACCGCCGTGACGCGCACCGGCGCGCCGACGAGCTGCTCGGCTCGCTCGAGCTGACCGATCTCGCCCGCCGCAAGGTCTCCGACCTCTCCGGGGGCCAGCGCCGGAGGCTCGACGTCGCGATGGGCCTCGTCCACTCCCCCGCGCTGCTGTTCCTCGACGAGCCGTCGACGGGGCTCGACCCGCACAACCGCGCCAACCTGTGGGACCACATCCTGCGGATGCGCGCCGACCGCCCCGCCGGTGACCCCATGACGATCGTGCTCACGACCCACTACCTCGACGAGGCCGACTCGATGGCCGAGCGCGTCGTCGTCGTCGACCACGGCGAGGTCATCGCCGACGACACCGCCGAGCACCTCAAGTCCGGCCTCGCGGGCGACCGCGT
>CBINDH010000320.1:0-3483 GCA_966249365.1 uncultured Xylanimonas sp.
GTGTGTGGCGCCACCCGGCCGATCGGGTGCGCGACCGCCCGAGCCTGCGGCTACGGTCGTGGGATGCATCGCCCGCGACTCCGGCCGCGCGCCCTCGTCGCGCTCGCCGTCGCCCTCCCCCTGCTCAGCGCCTGCAGTCTTCCTGACGACACGGCCCCGGCGCCCGCCGACCCGGGCCAGGCCGCCGACGTCGGCGACCTGACGTTCGCGGTCATCACGCACTCCGCCTCGGGCGACGAGTTCTGGGACCGGGTGCAGTCGGGCGCACGCCAGGCGGGCGCGGACTACGACGTGACGGTCCAGTACTCATCGTCCCCGGACCCTGGCCAGCAGTCGATCCTCATCGACCAGGCGGTGGCCTCCCGGGTCGACGGCATCGTCGTCTCGATGGCGAACCCGGACGGGCTCGAGACGAGCGTGCGACGGGCGGTCGCGGCGGGCATCCCCGTCGTGAGCATCAACTCGGGCCTGGACGAGTGGAAGGGCTTCGGCGCGATCACCCACATCGGGCAGAGCGAGACGATCGCCGGTGCCGCGGCCGGGCAGCGGCTCGCCGACGACGGCGCGACCAACGCGATCTGCGTGATCCACGAGGCGGGCAACGTGGGGCTCGAGCAGCGGTGCAGCGCCGCGGCGGAGGCGCTGGGCGGGCGCATGCGCAACCTGCAGGTGGACGGCACGAGCCCGACCGCCGTCGCGAGCACGATCACGGCGAGCCTGCAGCAGGACCCGACGATCGACGCGGTCCTCACCCTGCAGGGTGCCGTCGCGGTGCAGGCCGTGCAGGCCGCGGACGAGGCGGGCAGCGCCGCGACGATCGCGACGTTCGACCTGTCGACCGACGTCGTCAAGGCCGTCATGGCGGGCGACATCGCGTTCGCGATCGACCAGCAACCGTACGTCCAGGGGTACCTCGGGGTGACGTCGCTGTACCTGCGGGCGATCAACGGCAACGACGTCGGCGGTGGGCAGCCGGTCTACTCCGGTCCGGCGTTCGTGACGAAGGACAACGCGGACCAGGTGCTGCGGTTTGCCGAGAGGGGGACGCGGTGAGTGTGAGTGTGATGGACGACGAGCGGCTGGCTCCGATCTCGTGGCCCAAGCGGCTGCTGCGACGCCCGGCGGTGAGCGCCGGGATCGCGGCGCTGGTGATCTTCGTGTTCTTCTCGGCGATCACGCCGACCTTCGCGTCCGCCGCCGGGGTCGCGACGTGGCTCGAGTCCGCCGCGATGATCGGCATCATGGCGGTGCCCGTGGGCCTGCTCATGACGGGTGGCGAGTTCGACCTCTCGGCCGGGGTCATGGTCGGGTTCTCGGGGCTCGTGACCGGCGTGCTGACCACCCACTACGGCGTCGACGTGTGGCTGGCCATCGCAGTGTCGGCGGTCGTGTGCATCGCCGTCGGGGTGCTCAACGGCCTGCTGGTGACCCGGACCCGCCTGCCCAGCTTCATCGTCACGCTTGGCACGTTCTTCGTGCTGCAGGGCGTCAACCTCGCGGCGCTCAAGGCGGTCATCGGGCAGGTGTCGGTCCAGGGCATGAACCAGGTGCCGGGCTTCCGGGACGTGCAGTGGGTCCTGGCGTCGCGCACCGACGTCTTCGGCATGCAGGTCCAGGCGTCGGTGTGGTGGTGGCTCGCCGTCGTCGCACTCGGGACGTGGATCCTCACGCGCACCCGCTACGGCAACTGGATCTTCGCGGTCGGCGGCGCGTTCGAGTCGGCGCGCGAGGTGGGCGTGCCCGTCAAGCGCACCAAGGTGGCGCTGTTTGCCGCGACGGCGTTCTGCGGGTGGCTCGTGGGGCAGATCGCCCTGTTCCGGTTCGGGACCGCGCAGAGCTCGTCCGGCATCGGGCAGGAGCTGATCTTCATCATCTGCGCCGTCGTCGGCGGGTGCGTGATGACAGGCGGTGTCGGGTCGGCGATCGGGCCGGCGCTCGGCGCGCTGATCTACGGGATGGCCAACCTCGGCATCGTCTACGCCGGGTGGGACAACAACTGGCTCAAGGGGTTCCTCGGCGTCATGCTCCTGCTGGCCGTGCTGCTGAACAACTACATCCGTGAGCGGGCGGAGGGGCTGCGATGACCGCGCTGATCGAGGCCCGCGGGGTGGGCAAGCGCTACGGCAACGTCGTCGCGCTCCAGGACGTCTCGACCCGGGTGGACGCCGGGGCGGTCACCTGCATCCTCGGCGACAACGGCGCGGGCAAGTCCACGCTCATCAAGATCCTCGCCGGGGCGCAGCCGCACGACGACGGTGAGCTCGTCGTCGAGGGCGAGCCGGTGACGTTCCAGCGGCCGCGGGACGCCCTCGACCGCGGCATCGCGACGGTGTACCAGAACCTCGCCGTCGTGCCGATGATGCCGGTGTGGCGCAACTTCTTCCTCGGCTCGGAGCTGACGAAGGGCTCGGGCCCGATGCGGCGCCTCGCGGTGCGCGACATGAAGGAGATCACGCGGTCCGACCTGGCGAGCATGGGCATCGACCTGCGCGACGTCGAGCAGCCGATCGGCACCCTGTCGGGCGGCGAACGGCAGTGCGTCGCGATCGCGCGGGCCGTGCACTTCGGCGCGAAGGTCCTCATCCTCGACGAGCCGACGGCGGCGCTCGGGGTCAAGCAGTCGGGCGTGGTGCTGCGCTACATCGCCGCGGCGCGCGACCGCGGGCTGGGCGTCGTCCTCATCACCCACAGCCCGCACCACGCGCACCTCGTGGGCGACCGGTTCCTGCTGCTGCGTCGCGGGCGCAGCATCGGTGAGCACGTCAAGGGGGAGGTCACCGCGGGCGACCTCGCCGCGCAGATGGCGGGCGGGAGCGAGCTCGACGACCTCTCGCACGAGCTCGGGACCGCGCTGTAGTTGCGTTTGCCGAGGCGTTCTGCTTGCGCCTCTGACCTGCAGTCATACGTCATCGCCAAATGGTTGAGTCCACTTTCGGACAGGTTTTCGCCATCTGCGCGCCACCGGAGCCGGACCGGCTTGGGGGCTCGGCAAAGAGTCCGTAACTTCATGGTCATGACGAACAAGACCCGCCCCCGCATCGCATCCGCCCTGCTCGCCGGCGCGTTCGCCGTCGTGCCCCTCGCCGCCACCGTGGCCCTCGCGCCGTCGGCCGCCGCCATCGCCGTCGTCGACGGCGAGGAGGCGCACTTCGACGCCGACGCGCTCGCCACCAAGGGCATCGCCCCGCTGTCGGTCCCCGTCGACGCCGAGCCCGGCGACGGCACCGGCGTCGAGTTCCGCGACGAGGACGGAAACCTCGTCGACCGCGTCGTCCCCGCCGAGGGCGACGTCGACCGCTCCGACCTCGTCCGCGACGGCATGGAGCCGATCTCCGCCGACGGCGACGAGGACATCCAGATGGAGCCCATCTCCGTGGAGATCGTGCCCATCTCCGCCGACACGGGAATGTCGACCGGCGCGATCGTCGCGCTCGTCGCCGGCGGCGTGGTCGCCGTCGGCGCCGGCACCGGCATCGCGCTGCG